>NZ_JBMIQH010000038.1:0-71970 GCF_056155635.1 Paraburkholderia sp. BR10141
CGGCAAGATGATCGACGCGCCTTTCGTCGAGCGCGCCCGTGCCCTCGTGCAGAGCGCCGAACGGCTTGGACTCATTGCATCCGCAACGTCGAGCGAGGTGCGCCAATGAGCCAGCCTGCCGAATCGAATGCAGCGCCGCGCGGCCCGCTCGCGGGCGTGCGCGTGCTCGACCTGAGCGCCTATATCGCGGGCCCGTATGGCTGCACGCTGCTTGCAGACCAGGGCGCGGACGTCATCAAGATCGAGCCGCCCACGGGCGATAACCTGCGCAAGTATCCGTCCACGCTCCAGGCCGAGAGCCGCGCCTTTCTCGGCGTCAATCGCGGCAAGCGCGGGCTCGTGCTCGACCTGAAGCAATCCCGCGCGCAGGAGGTGCTGCTGCGCCTCGTCGAACAGGCTGACGTGCTCGTGCACAACTTTCGACCCGGCGTGCCGGCACGGCTCGGTATTGCCTGGGAACAGCTGCGCGAAGTGAACCCGCGGCTCATCTACTGCGCAGTCACCGGCTACGGCGACCAGGGCCCGAACAAGGACAAGGCCGGCTACGACCAGGTGCTGCAAACCATGACGGGCATGTGCGCGCTGCAGGGCAAGAGCGATGGCCCGCCCGAGATTCTTTACGGCTCGGTGGTCGACTACTACGCCGCCGCGCTCGTCGCAGCGGGCGTATCCTCCGCGCTGTTCGAGCGCGAGCGCAGCGGCGCGGGCCAGTACGTGGGCGTTTCGCTGCTGCGCAGCGCGCTCACCATGCAGTCCGCGCGCATGATCTGGGCCGACGACGAGCCGAAGGACGTTGGCCGCGACATGCGTTCGGGCGGCATCACCGGTATTCATCCGACGCGCGAAGGCTGGCTCTACATCTCCGCGAACACGCCGCATTTCTGGCAGGCGCTCTGCGAAAAAACCGGGCTCGCTGCACTCGCGCAGAACGAGCGTTACGATTCGGTGCGCAAACGTGCCGAGCATCGCGACGAGATCGTGCCGCAATTGCACGCCGCGTTGCAGGCGCGCAGCGCGCTCGAATGGGAAGCGCATTTTGGCGAGGCGGTGCCCTGCGCGGCGGCGCGCACCGTCGAAGACATGTTCGACGATCCCCAGGTGCTCGCAGAGGAGATGGTCACGCGCTACGACTATCCCGGCGTGGGCGCGTATCGCGGCTTTCGCGAGCCGATTCGCTTCGGCGCGACGCCTGCGCCGGACCCGATCGCCGCGCCCGCCTTCGGCGAGCACTCCGATGTGGTGCTGCGCGAGGCCGGCTGGAGCGATGCCGATATCGAACGATTGAGAAACGAGCACGCCGTGCTCTGAACACACAAAGCTGCATCCGCGCGCGTCCATGCCTGGTAGCGCGCGGCAAACAAGGAGACAACGCGATGGAGCGTGAGCAGCATGTCCATACCATCGAGGCCCCCGGGGCGCGCATCGCGGCGCCCGCCTTCGCGTGCGATTCGCACATCCACATCTACGATCGCCGCTTTGCGGCCTCGCCCGGCAACGGCGCGCATATCGTCGATCGCGCGACGGTCGAGGACTATCGACGCGTACAGGAACGCACCGGCACGCAGCGTACCGTGATCGTCACGCCGCGCCCCTACGGCACCGATAACTGCGTGACGCTCGACGCGATCCGCCAACTGGGCATCGACAACGCCCGCGGCGTAGCCGTCCTGCGCCCCGAAGTGAGCGACGCCGAACTCGACATGCTCGACCGCGGCGGCATACGCGGCATCCGCTTCACGTTGTACACGCCGCATCAGGCGGTCGTGACCTTCGACATGGTCGAGCCGCTTGCGCAGCGCATTGCCGAACTCGGCTGGCATGTGCAGTTGCACTGGACCGCCGACCAGATTGTCGAGCACGAAGCATTGCTCACTCGCCTGCCCTGCAAGATGGTGTTCGACCACCTCGCGCGCCTGCCCCTGCCCGCGGGCACCGCGCACCGCGCGTATGGTGTGGTGCGCCGTCTGGCCGCTTCGGGGCGCGTATGGGTCAAGCTCTCGGGCGCCTACCTCGATTCGCAAGTGGGCCTCGCAGGCGGCTACGCCGACCTCGCCGACACAGCACGCGCATGGTCCGCGCTGCTGCCGGAGCGCACCGTGTGGGGCAGCGACTGGCCGCACGTGACGGAGGCGCACAAGCCCGACACCGCCGCGATCTTCGATCTGCTCGGCGCGTGGGTCGACGACGAAGCGGCGCGCAAGCGGATTCTCGTCGACAACCCCGCCGAACTCTACGGCTTCGCCCGATGAACTAGCGCCACTGCGCCCCCGATACAAACAGCCGCGCGCCAGGTACGTGCGGCCACTTTCAGCACCAGGAGACGAAACATGAAGTCCACCGCTACCGCCGCACCCGTACGCAAGACACGCTTTACCGACGCGACGATCAGCCTGTTCGAGCGCACCATTCCCGACCCGTTCGTGCTCGCGATCCTCATCACCGCGGTCGTGGCCGCGCTCTCGGCGATGTTCGCCCCGCATGCGACGCTCAACACGCTCGTGGTCGGGTGGTACAAGGGCTTCTTCAATATCCTCACGTTCGCCTTCCAGATCACGCTCGTGCTCGTCACGGGCCACGCGTTCGCGCACGCCGCGCCCGTGCAGCGCGTGTTCAAGGCGCTCGTGGGCATCGCCCGCACGCCGGTGCAGGCAGCGGCGCTCACCTTCCTGCTAGTAGCCGTGGCCTCGTTCTTCAACTGGGGCCTCGGTCTCGTGGTGAGCGCGCTGCTCGCGCGCGAAGTGGCCAAGCGCATGCGCGTGGACTTCGCGTGGATCGTCGCGGCGGGCTTTTCGGGCTGGGTGGTGTGGGCGAGCGGCATTTCCAGCTCCATCGCGCTCGCGCAGTCCACGCCGGGCAGCGCGATGAACGTCGTGCAAAAGCTCACGGGCGAAGTGCTGCCGTTCAACGACACCGTGTTCACGGCGTTCAACCTCGTGCCCGTGCTCGTGATGCTGGTCGCCACGCCCATCGTGCTCGCACTGCTCAAGCCGCGCGATGAAGACGCCGTCGTGCTCGACATCGAGAATAACCCCGACCCGGAACCGCGCAAACGCCCCGAAGGCAAGCTGAGCTTCGCGAAATGGCTCGAATACTCGTGGATCGGCAGCGCGTTCATCGGCCTCGTGGGCGTGACGTTCCTCGTGCTCGCGCGCATCGAGCACATCGAAGCGTTCTCCGGCGTGAACGCCGTGATCTTCGTGATGTTCATCGCGGGCGTGATCCTGCATGGCTATCCACTCGCTTACGCGGATGCGGTCAAGAACGCCGCCAAACAGACCGGCTCGATGATGCTGCAATACCCGCTATACGGCGGCGTGATGGGCATGATGGACGCCACGGGCCTGCCCAACGTGATCTCGCACTTCTTCATCGCGATCTCGAACACGCACACGCTGCCGTTCTGGAGCTATGTGTGCTCGCTCATCGTCACGTTCTTCATTCCGAGCGGCGGCGGCCACTGGGCCGTGCAGGGCCCGTTCGTCGTGCCCGCGGCGATCGCGCTGCATGCTTCGATGCCCGCAACCACCATGGCCGTCGCCATGGGCGAGCAGGTCTCGAACATGATGCAGCCCTTCTGGGCCGCGCCCGTGGTCGCGATGGCGGGCATCGGCGTGCAGCGCGTGCTGGGCTTCACGGTCATGACGTTCCTGCTCGGCACCGTGGTGTTCGGCGCGGCGCTGCTGCTGCTCGTTTGATGCGCATTCTTCCCTGAAACGAACAAAGAACAAGGAGACACCGCATGCAACGGCGTGCATTCATGGCGTCGCTCACGGCGCTCGCCGCGGGCGCGGGCACATTCGGCGGCATCGGCGCGGCGCGCGCTCAGAAGGTCGCTTCCGCATCGGCTTCGGCCACGATCGCGCAGCGGCTTGCGGCTTACGCCGCCGCGCTTGACTACGACGATCTCGATGCCGGTACGATCGAGGCGGTCAAGACCCACTCCGCCGACGCGCTGGGCTGCGGCATCGCCGCGCTCGGCGAGAAACCCGTGGGCATCGCGCGCCAGGTTGCGCTCAACTACGCGAGCGGCGACGGCCGGGGCGCAACCGTGCTCGGCACGCAGCGGCGCACGTCGCCCGACCTCGCGACCTTCGCGAACGGTGCGGCCATCCGCTATTACGACCTCAACGACGTCTATGCGGGCAAGGAAATCGGCCACCCGAGCGACAACATCGCCGCATGTCTCGCCCAGGCCGAGGCCGAAGGTGCGAATGGCCGCGATCTGATCGTCGCCATCGCCCTCGCCTACGAGATCGATTGCCGCCTCATGGACGCCGCTTCGATCAGTTCGCGCGGCTGGGATCACCCCATCTTCAGCCTGCCAGCGGCCGCGCTCGCGGCGGGCAAGCTCATGAAGCTCGACGAGCGGCAACTGGCCGAAGCGGTCAACCTCTCGCTCAACGGCCACCTCGCGCTGAATCAGACGCGTGTGCAGACCATGTCGAACTGGAAGGGTCTCGCCGATGCCGACGCCGCACGCAACGCGGTGTTCTCGGCCGCCCTCGCGCGCGACGGACTCACGGGCCCCGCGCCGATCTTCGAGGGCAACGCAGGGCTGTTCAAGCAGGTATCCGGCCCATTCAGCATCGACACGGCGAGCTTCGGCGGCAAAGGCCGGCCGTTTCGCATCAACGACTGTGCCGTGAAGTTCTACCCTGCGCAGGCGCTCACGCAAACGGCGATTGCTGGCGGCATCGACGTGGCGAAACAGGTGGGCGACCTCGATCGTATCGTCAGCATGGAGATTCGCACCTCGCACGAAGGCTACTTCTCGGCAGGCATGGACCCGCAGAAATGGGCCCCCGAAACGAGCGAGACTGCCGATCACAGCCTGCCCTACGTGACCGCGCGCGCCATGTTCGACGGCGATATCAGCCTGGCGAGCTATCGCACCGAAGCGCTCCATGACCCGAAGATCCGCACCTTCATGCAGAAGATCAAGGTTGTAGAGGATCCCGAACTGACCCGGCTCTATCCGAAATATTACGCGACCATCGTAAGCGCCACGCTCACGGACGGACAAACCGTGTCGAAGCGCGTGGACGACATTCCAGGCTTCGCCACGCGGCCGATGCAGCGCGGCGACTTCGAAGCGAAGTTCCGCAAGAACGCGGTGCCAGTGATCGGCAAGGCGCGCGCCGACGATGCGCTTGGTTTTTTCTGGAGTCTCGACGAGCAGCGCGACCTCTCGAACCTGTTTGCGCCACTCGTCGTGCACGCCTGAAGAACGCGAGGGGAAGCATCACCCCCTCCCGTGTCGCGCCGAAAGCTCCTCCAGATCGAGATCGCGTTCGAGCACGCGCAGTAGTTCGTCGTGGATCAGGCCGGCACGGTGCAGCTTCAACAGCTCCGCGCGTCCAGCCTCCACGGCGGCCAGCACGACATCGTAGTGCGAGGTGCGCATTTCCTGCGGATAGCTCTCGGCGTTTGCAAAATTGCGCGTGAGGTTCGCACGATACGTGTACTGCTCCAGCAGCCGCGGGTGGATCACGCTGCCGTCCGGACCATGGACGAGCGGCGTGATTGCCGCTAGCTGGGCGGCTTCGAGGCGCGCCCACGCCTGCGGCTCGTTGAGGTAGGGTTCCTCCCCTTCCATATCGTTCGCAGGCCTGATCAGCTTGATGAGCGGTCCGATGGTCGTGCCTTGCAGCAGCACCGTGAACAGAATGACGGCAAATGCGGCGAAGAGAATGAGATCGCGGCCCGGCATCGCTTCCGGCAGCGCAAGCGCAATGGCCAGCGTGACCACGCCGCGCATGCCGGCCCAGCTCACCACCGTTGCGCCACGAAAGTCCGCCGCTTTCACGCGGGTCGGTAACATCCGGTGCAGCGCGGTCCTGACGATCTCGATGCCATACGTCCACACGCAGCGCGAGACGACGACGGCGAGCACAACGGCCATTGCAGCGGGACCGAGCAGCGCGACAGCATTGCCCGTCCCGCCGAGGCGCAGCATGACCCCACGCAGCGAGAGGCCGATCAGCACGAAAACCAGCGCCTCGAGCACGAAGACCATGACCTGCCAGAACGCCGTGCCGCGGCTGCGCACCGTGGCCGAAAAGATTTCGTGCTGATGCCAGCCTAGCTGCATGCCGCACGTGACCGTGGCGATCACACTCGAAACGCCCAGCATGTCCCCCGCGATATAGGCGATCCAGCCTGCCAGCACGGAGGCGGTGATGATCAGATACTCGTCCTGGAGCTGACGCAGCAGGCACACGACGACATAGCCCACGACAGCGCCGACAACAATGCCGCCCAGCGCGAGCCCGACGAAACTGAGCGCCGCATTCGGCTCGCTGAATACGCCCGTCAATGCCGCCGCGACGGCGAAGCGAAACAGCACGAGACCGGCGGCGTCGTTGAGCAGGCTCTCGCCTTCGAGCAGCACCATCAGCCGGCGCGGCAGCGCGAGCCGCTCGAGCACGGCTTTCGCGGCGACCGCATCGGGCGGCGAGACCACCGCGCCCAGTGCGAAACATGCGGCCCAAGGCAGTGACGGAACGGCCCAATGCGCGACCACGCCAACGGCCCACGTCGTGAATGCCACCGCGCCAATGGCGAAGAGCAGGATGGGCGCGAGGTGACGCTTGAAGTCGGACCAGACGAAGAAGTAAGCGCCGTCCATGAGCAAGGGCGGCAGAAACACGATGAGGACGAGGTCCGGGTCTATCACCACGGGCGGCAGGCCGGGCGCGAAGGCCATGGCGGCGCCGCCGACCAGCAGCGCGGCAGCGGGCGGCAGGCGCAGGCGTTTGGCGAGCAACTCGAGCGCGATGATGGCGATGAGCGAAAGGAGCACGAGCTTGAACGCCGACACAGCCGACATGACGCTTCCTTGTTTTTACCCAGGTACGGTGAGTGGAGGAGCGCGGCCGCCCCCTTCAATTCCCGCAAGCGTGAATCAAAAACTGCTGCATCGCTCGCGCCGGATCGCTGAGCACGGCACCAGGATGCCACAACATGCCCGCTTCCATCTGCGGAATGGCATCCTCGATGGCGCAAGCGTCGATGCGCTTGCCCTCCAGCGACCACGGCCTGAACACCATGTCCGAGAGTATCGTCACGCCGAAGCCATGCGCCACGAGCCCGCGCAGCGCCTCCATCGAACTCGTGCGAAACGCGATATTCGGCGCAACGCGGCGCTTTTTCCAGTAGCGCAGCGTCGAGGCCTCGCCCTCGTCCACCGTGAGCTGGATATAGGGGTAACGCGCGATGTCGCGCAGCGTGACGGTGCCCATCTGCGCGAGCGGATGCGTCGGCGCGGCCCACAACTGGCGGCGCGAACGCATCAGCAAGTGGTGACCGAAGCGCGCGCGCCGCTCCACATTGGAAAGCAACGCCACGCCAAGGTCGACTTTGCCCGCGAGCACCGCCTCCTCGATGGCCGGCCGGTCCAGATCGTGCAGATCGATCTCGATCTCGGGATAGGTCGCCCGAAACCGCGCGAGCAGTTCTGGCAGGAAGTAGCCGAGCAGCGTATAGGAGGCGGCCATGCGCACCGTGCCGCGCAAGCTGTGCGCGCGAAACGGCGCCTTGTGCAGTGCGTCGCGCACCGACTCCAGCACGTGGCGCGCGTGATTGAGGAAGTCCTGCCCGTCTGGCGTCAGTTCCACACCTTGGGGCAAGCGCACGAAGAGCCGCGTGCCGAGCGCCTCCTCGAGCGCAAGCACCGCGTTGGTGATCGCCGACTGCGAGACATGCTCGGACGTCGCCGCCATCGAAAACTGCCCGTTCTGCGCCGCCGCCACAAAGTAGCGGAACTGCCGCAAGGTCACGTCCTTGGCCATGTGCTTTTCGAATATCGTGAGTCGATGGTTCCGATTCTACGATACGTGGTCTTAAACGTGCCCGCAGCGGCCGGCCCCACACAAACCGGGTATCAGCGCGGCGCCATCCGCAACGCGCCATCGAGCCGGATCACCTCGCCGTTCAGATAGCGGTTGCCGACGATATGCTCGACGAGCGCCGCGAACTCCGCGGGCTGGCCAAGACGCTGCGGAAACGGCACGCCCGCGCCCAGCGCCTGCTGCACTTCGGCGGGCATGGCGAGCAGCATCGGCGTTTCGAAGATGCCGGGGGCGACGGTCACCACGCGAATACCGTTGCGCGCCAGTTCGCGCGCCGCCGGCAACGTAAGTGAAACGACACCACCCTTCGAAGCCGCATAGGCCGACTGCCCGATCTGGCCATCGTACGCGGCTACCGAAGCCGTATTGACGATCACGCCGCGCTCGCCGCCGGCATCCGGCGTATTGTTCGCCATCGCCACGGCGGCGAGGCGCATCACGTTGAAGGTGCCGATGAGGTTGACGCTCACGACCTTCGCGAACAGATCGAGCGAATGCGCGCCGTCTTTTCCGACGATGCGCTGCGCCGGCGCGATCCCCGCGCAGTTGACCACGCCATGCAGCGCACCGAAGCGCTGGGTGGCAAGCGCGATCGCCGCCTCGACGCTTGCCGCCAGCGTCACATCCACCTCGACGGCCAGTGCATGCTCGCCGCCGAGCGCCGCCGCGTCACGCGCACGAGCTACGTCGATATCGCCGAACACAATATTCGCGCCGCGTTCGAGCAGATGTCGGCCCACCGCCGCGCCGAGTCCAGAACCGCCGCCCGTGATGAAAAACGTCTTGTCCTGCACAACCATTTGAGTATTCTCCGTTGGTTATCGATTCGTTATCCGATCTTTCAAACCGTCTCGCCAGCCAGTTCCGCCCGATACTTTTCGCGCACGCCGCGCGAGCGGTCGTAATTGCGCTCCTTGACGATACCGAAGCCTCGCACCGCACCCGGCACGCCAAGCAGGCCGACGGCTGCCGCCAGCGTCTGCTGCGTCAGTTTGCCGAGCACGAGGCGCACGTCTTCCTCGAATTCGCCGATCATCGCGCGCTCGATCACGCGGTCGCGCTGCCGTGCGAACGGATCGAGCGCCGTGCCGCGCAGCGCCTTGCCGTGCTTGAGTACACGCAGCAGCGGCTCGGCCCACACGCCGCGCAGCGCGATCTTGTTGCGGCGCCCGGTTTGCGCATCGCGGCGCGTGAGGAGCGGCGGCGCCATGTGGAACGTCTTCCTGACCGCCGTGCCATCGAACAACGCGCACAGGTACGCGCCGAAGCCGCCATCGGTGTGCAGGCGCGCAACCTCGTACTCGTCCTTGTAGGCGAGCACCTTGAAGTATTGGCGTGCCGCCGCTTGCGCAAGCGCGCCGCTCGCCCCTCCGATCGCGCGCTCTGCCTGCGCGACGGCATCGACCAGCGCGCGATAGCGCTTCGCATAGGCGGCGTTCTGGTACAGCGTGAGATCGTGCTCGCGCTCGGCCACGAAGCGAGCGAGATCGAACGGCGTGTCAGCGACCGCTAAGTCCGCTCCCGTCACGCGTTCGAGCGCGCGAGCGTCCTGTGCGATCAAACGACCCCAAAGGAACGCGCGTTCATTCATCTTCACAGCCGCGCCATTGAGCCCGATTGCCTGCAGGATCGATGCTTCGCTAAGCGGCACGAGCCCCGACTGATACGCGTAGCCCACCATCATCATGTTCGAAGCGATGGCGTCGCCGAAAATCGCTTCTGCCGCCGCCGTGCAGTCCCAGAACACCATGCCGTCCGCGCCCATCGCGCTCTCGATCGCCGCCTGATGCACGGCTTTGCTCACGGGCAGATCGCCGTCGCGCACGAAGTCGGCGGTCGCGTTGATGCGCTCGTTCACGATCGCGCGCGCGCCGCTGCCCGGCAGGCGCGAGAGCGCGCCCAACGATGCCGCCACCACGGCGTCGCAGCCCAGCAGCACGTTGGCCGCATGCGCGCCGATACGCGAGGTGGTGATGAGCCCGCGGCTCTGCGCGATCTGCACGTGGCTCAACACCGCGCCGTTCTTTTGCGCGAGGCCCGTGAAGTCGAGCGTCGAGGCGCCGCGCCCTTCGAGGTGCGCGGCCATGGCGAGGATCGCACCGATCGTCACGACGCCCGTGCCGCCCACACCCGTCACAACCATGCGCAGGTGTTGCTCCAGCGCCTGCGGCACGTGAGCGGGCGGTGCGAGCGTGGCGCGCAGTTCCGCTTCGATGCGCTGAATGCGCGCGGCGTCCGGGCGCTTCGGCTCCATGCCCTCCACCGTCACGAAGCTCGGGCAAAAGCCCTTCACGCACGAGGTGTCCTTGTTGCAACTCGATTGATTGATGGCCCGCTTGCGGCCCAGCTCCGTTTCGAGCGGCTCGATCGCGATGCAGTTCGACTGCACGGAACAGTCCCCGCAGCCTTCGCAGACGGCCGGATTGATCACCACACGCGTGGGCGGATCGATCAGCTTGCCGCGCTTGCGGCGGCGCCGCTTTTCGGCGGCGCAGGTCTGGTCGTAGACGATCACCGAAACACCCTTCTGCTCGCGCAGGCGGCGTTGCAGCGTATCGAGCGCGTCGCGGTGCAAGAGCGTCACGCCCGCAGGCAACGCCTGCGAGCCCGCGTACTGCTCGGGCCGGTCGGTCGCCACGACGACTTCGTTCACGCCTTCGGCCCGGACCTGCGCCACCACGCGATGCACGGTGAGGCCGCCCTCGGCGGGCTGGCCGCCGGTCATCGCCACCGCATCGTTGAAGAGGATCTTGTAAGTGACGTTCGCGCGCGCCGCCACGGCCTGGCGGATCGCCAGGCTGCCCGAGTGCTGATAGGTGCCGTCGCCGAGATTCACGAACAGATGCGGCATGTCCGTGAAGGTCGACATCCCGACCCACTGCACGCCTTCGCCGCCCATCTGGCAAAACGTCGCCGTGTTGCCCGCCTCGCCGAGCGCCATGATGTGGCAGCCGATACCGGCCGCGGCATGCGAGCCGTCGGGCAGACGCGTCGACGTATTGTGCGGGCAGCCCGCGCAGAAGAACGGCTTGCGGGTGAGCGGTTCGCCTTGCGGCGCTTGCGCGAGCGCGATCACGCGCTGCGCACCCGAACGCGCATGGGTCGCGCCGGTAGCGACCAACGGCAGATCGATCTCGACGTGCCGGAAAAACCGCTGCAGTGCGTGCGCGAGCTGCTCGGGTGCGAACTCCATCGCGGCGGGCAGCAGCGGCTCGCGCTCGCCGAGCGTCTTGCCGTGCACGGACGGCCGCTCGTCGGCCCGCACGTTAAAGAGTGCTTCCTTGATCTGCCGCTCCACGAACGAGCGCTTTTCCTCTACGACGAAAAGCGCCTGCATGCCGCGCGCAAATGCCTTGAGCCCTTTCGTTTCGAGCGGCCAGATCATGCCGACCTTATAAAGCCCGATACCGAGTTGTTCGAGGCGCTC
Organism: Paraburkholderia sp. BR10141; assembly: GCF_056155635.1. Taxonomy (NCBI): domain Bacteria; kingdom Pseudomonadati; phylum Pseudomonadota; class Betaproteobacteria; order Burkholderiales; family Burkholderiaceae; genus Paraburkholderia; species Paraburkholderia sp. BR10141. Next base: position 11,278 of record NZ_JBMIQH010000038.1, read on the forward strand.
GGCCGTGAGCCCCAGCGCCTCGAACGCGGCCAGCACGTCTGCATGCGCCTTGCCCACCGTCACGATGCCCACGCGCGCCTGCGCGGGGCGCAGCAACGCGCGGTCGAGCGGATTCGCCCGCATGAAGGCGAGCGCGGCGGGCAGGCGCTCTTCGAGCACGCGGCGCTCCAGTTCGGCGCGCTCCGCGGGCCAGCGCAATTGCGGGTCGTAGTTGAAGCCGCGCTTCGGCGGCACGGCGATGTCGGCGGGCAAGCGCAACGGCACGCCGCGGCCCACGCGCATCGAGCGGCCGCTTTCCACCGTCTCCGTAATCGCCTTGAAACCGACCCACAGTCCGCTGAAACGCGACAGCGCATAGCCGGTGAGCCCGTACTCGATGTATTCCTCTACCGACGCCGGAAAGAGAATCGGCATCATCGCGCCTTCGAAGACGTGGTCCGTCTGGTGCGGAAACATCGACGACTGCGCCGCGTGGTCGTCGCCGGCCACCGCCAGCACGCCGCCGTGCCGCGCGGTGCCGAGCATGTTGGCGTTGCGGAACACGTCGCCGGTGCGGTCCACGCCCGGCCCCTTGCCGTACCACATCGAGTACACGCCTTCCACACGTTTGCCGGGAAACGCGTCGAGTTGCTGCGCGCCCCACAGCATGGTCGCGCCGAGGTCTTCGTTCAGGCCCGGCTCGAAGCGCACGTCGAAGTCCGCGAGCAGTGCCTTCTGGCGCCACAGTTCCTGATCGAATCCGCCGAGCGGCGAGCCGCGATAGCCGGAGACGAGACCCGCCGTTTTCAGCCCGGCAAGGCGGTCCGCGCGCGCCTGTTCGATCAGGATGCGCACGAGCGCCTGGGTGCCGGTGAGAAAGACCGCGCCGTCCTCGCGCAGGTAGCGGTCTTCGAGTCGATAGTCCGTATCGATCTGGCGATCGGTCTCGACGGCTCGCATGTTCATGGTGTCTCCGCTGTTCGACTTGTGGGTATTAGCGGATTCTAGGTAGCCAATAGCGGCGATTCGTGCCAAACTGAGCCACATTCTGTTCATCAATTAGCAACACTCGCCCCAAATTCAACTTTTTCAGGGAAAGCTGGCCAATGAAATTCGACCGCGTGGATGTGGCCATCCTGCACGCCCTGCAGCGCGACGCGCACGTGAAGTCGGCCGACCTCGCCGAATCGCTCGGGCTTTCGCTTTCACCGTTCTACCGGCGCATCCGTATGCTCGAAGAGCGCGGCGTCATCACGCAGTACGTCACGCTGCTCGATCAGGAGAAAGCGGGCTTTCCCGTCAACGCCTATGTGTCGGTGGCAATCGAGAAGAAGAACGAGACACGGCTAGCCGCGTTCGAGCGCGCGATCTCGAACTACGACGAGGTGATGGAGTGTTATTTGATGACGGGCGCGTTCGACTACATGCTGCGCGTGGTGGCGAGCGATATTGCGGGCATCGAGCGTTTCGTCATGACGCGCCTCACCAAGATCGAGGGCGTGCGTGACATTCACACTTCCGTGGCGCTGCGCCGCGTGGAGTACAAAACCGAGCTGCCGGTGCGCGTGCGCGACGAGTGACGCGCGGTGCAATGCTGCGGTTCAGGATGTCGAAGGAATCACTGCTTAGCGAGGGCGTTCACGCCTTTTGCCCCGTCTTGCGGCGCGCGCCTGCGCCGTGAGCAGCGCGGCGGTGCGCTGTTCGAGCGCCACGTTGCGGCGCTGCGTTTTCTCGTGCGCCTCGGGGGCAGGCGCACCGGCCGGCACATTGCATGCCGGGCCGGTTTCTCGTCATGAACGTGGCGATATTTCGGGCGGCGAGCCCTCATGAAAGAGCTGGCTGAGTTGCGCGCGCAGTTCGGGCGAATCGGCGTGACGATGCACGCTCACCGCGTGTTGCACGGCAGCTTCCAGAAGCTCCGAATCCGAATCCGCCGAGATAGCAACCGTGCAGTTCATCTCACTGGGAAACTCCCTGCAGTCAATGTACTTTCGCGTCATGGTGGAACCTCTCGCTGGGCGGGTAAAAAACAGGCACGCATGCAGGCCGCGCGCGTGAAAATTATAGAATCCATGCATTGTGCTTGCTAAACTATTAAAGCGAATCCAGACGCGACAATAATCTGAATTAATTGCACGTTTTTTTATCAAGCTGCGTAATTTAGGTTATCTAATGAATCGACGAGGCTCGGTGGCTGCCTGGGTGCAATCCAGATTGTCACAAAGCGCTCGCCGCCCGGCCCCTCGCGGTCCGGCCAGAGGCGGCCCCCGCCGCCCTTTGCGAAAGCCCTTCCTTCCCGCTTTCCCGACCGGACGCACGCCGCGTCACGCGCGTGCGTCAGCCGCATTGATTCGACAATTGAAGCGGTCGCCTGCAGTTCCGTTCAGTCCATGAAAACGCACGTCCGGCTAATGGCGCGCGTTTGTCCGATCCGTTGAATTGAGAGGTGTGCCATGTCGAGCCTGTCGAGCGAATCCATCGCCACATTGAAAAGCGCGCTGCGCGGCGAAGCCCTGCAACCCGGCGACGCGGCCTACGAAGAAGCCCGGCAAATCTGGAACGCGATGATCGAGCGCCGCCCCGCGCTCATCGTGCGCTGCCGGGGTTGCGCCGACGTGCGCCAGACCGTGGCGCTCGCGCGTGAAAGCGGCCTACCGCTCGCCGTGCGCGGCGGCGGCCACAATATCGCAGGCAGCGCGCTATGCGACGGCGGCATCGTGATCGATCTCTCGCTGATGAAGTCGGTCAGAGTCGAGCCCGCCACACGCCGCGCGTATGTGGAGCCCGGCGCCACGCTGCACGATTTCGACCACGAAGCGCAGGCATTCGGCCTCGCTACGCCGCTCGGCATCAATTCGACGACGGGCGTCGCGGGTCTCACGCTGGGCGGCGGCTTCGGCTGGCTAAGCCGGCGCTTCGGCATGTCGGTCGACAACCTCGTCGCCGCCGACGTCGTGACCGCCGACGGCAACCTGCTGCGCGCGAGCGCCGAAGAAAACGCCGACCTCTTCTGGGCGCTGCGCGGCGGCGGCGGCAACTTCGGCGTGGTGACGATGTTCGAGTTCGCGCTACACCCCGTCGGTCCCGAGATCTACGGCGGACTGGTCGTGCTGCCGTTCGACGCCGCGAAAGAAGCGCTGACACACTACCGCGAAGCGGCCGAAGCGATGTCCGAAGACCTGACCGTGTGGAGCGTGTCGCGTCTCGCGCCGCCGCTGCCGTTCCTGCCGCCCGAGGTGCACGGCAAGCCCGTCATCGTGTTCGCGATCTGCTATTCGGGGCCGCCGGAAAACGGGCCGAACGCGGTGGAGGCCGTGCGGCGCTTCGGACCACCGTGTGGCGAACATCTCGGGCCGATGCCCTATGCCGCGTGGCAGCAGGCGTTCGATCCGCTGCTCACGCCGGGCGCCCGCAACTACTGGAAATCGCACAATCTCGACGCGCTGCCCGACGGCCTCATCGACACGCTGATCGACGCCATCGCCGCGCTGCCCTCGCCGGAGTGCGAAATATTCTTCGGGCAAATTGGCGGCGCGACCCTGCGCGTCGCGCCCGATGCGATGGCCTACCCGAATCGCGACGCGCTCTACGTCATGAACGTGCACGGCCGCTGGAGCGATCCCGCCGACGACGCCCGCTGCGTCGCCTGGGCGCGCGGCTTCTTCGAAGCTTCCGCGCCTTATGCGCTCGGCAGCGTCTACGTGAACTTCCTCACCGACGACGAACGCTCGCGCGTCGAGGCGGCCTATGGTCCGAACATGAGCCGTCTCGTCGCCGTCAAGACGAAATACGACCCGCACAATCTTTTCCGCCATAACCAGAACATCCGGCCCGAAGGGTCGGCCGAGGGAAGCCAGTAATCCGCGTTTCGATGTCATCGTAAGGGGAATCGTCATGTCGACTTATGTGGTGCTTGCGCAGTTCACCGACCAGGGTATCCGCGCCGTCAAGAACAGCGCGCAACGGGCCGGTCAGGCAGCGGAACTCGCCAAAACTTTCGGCTGTGAAATGAAGCAGATCTACTGGACGCTCGGGAAGTACGACATCGTCACGGTCATCGAAGCGCCCGACGAGGAAAGCTTCATGGCGTTCGGCCTCGCACTCGGGTCGCTCGGCAATATCCGCACGCAAACGCTGCGCGCCTTGAGCAAGGATGAGTTCACGGCGGTTCTCGGCAAGCTCAATTAATGAGCGCCGGCGCGCGGCACCCGGGCCGGTGCCGCGCCGCCATTCATCATTCTTCATACCTATTCGCCGCACGCGCGGCGCATTCCTCCCGCCAGATTGGGGGAGGCAGTTCCCTGCCCGAACACACCATGGCGCGCGAGCAACCTTCCGGGAAGCCGCATTGCGCGAGCGAAGTCTTTCTTTTTGGCAAACGTTTGCCTCTCGGGTATCAAGTCCGCGCGCGCGAGGCCGACAACGCGTACATCGCCACGAATTTTTGGAGACCCGGACGTGACGCGCGTTTTGCTTTTACTTACCGTAATGGTTGTGACAGGCTGCGCGCAACTGCAGCCGCCCACTACGGCACAAACCGGGAAACCCGCCGAGTCGAACGTCATCATGAAGTTCGACATTCCCGCCGATGCACTAGGCGCGCACGACCCGCAACTGAGCGCCGTGCTCGCCAAGGCCGGCGCGCTCGCCGCCGCGCAAAAGCAGTCCACCGTGATCCGCGTGACGGCGCTGGGCGAGGACTTCAAGTACATCAATCAGGCCATCTGGCGGGGCGTGCCCGCGCGAGGGCCCAAGCCCGCGCTAGAAAACCTGACGGCTGGCGCGAACCAGACGTACAGCGTCTCGATCGAACCGATGCATGCTGGGAGCTGACACGATGCGTCCGATCGTTCTCGCCGCTGCACTCGGCCTAGGTAGCGCCGCCTGGGCGGGCCAACCCGCCGCCAGCGCGCCCGCCTCCACCGTCGTTGCCGCTGCCGCCATGCCTGCCGCCGACAAGGTCTATCCGCCGCTGCCCTCGCTCGCCATGCTGCCGCCCGCAACCGGCGACGACGACGAGGCTCACGCGCCGCATTCGTCGTCGCACAACAAGAAGAAGACGCGTCAGCGCGATTGCCACTGCGCCATGCCCACGCCGCGTCTCGTTGTCTCCGACACCTCGCGCGCCTATCTCAAGGACATCGAGCAGAAACTCGATTCCGCTCTCGCGCAGTGACGTCGCGCATTGACGCCCAACCCGGAGCTTCGACCCATGCAGCAGAAGACCAACGCCCTGCGCCAGCTACGATCGCGAGTCATGCGCGCGTGGGTCGCGATCATGAGCCTCGCGGCGCTCGGCGCGACGGTCGCGCATGCCGCGCCGCCTGCCGACGAATGCTTCGAAAAGGCCGGCGCCTACCAGGGCGTGAATCCGCTCGTGCTGCGCGCCGTAGCGTGGCGTGAATCGAAAGGCGACGCGGCGGCCATCAATCACAATGCGAACGGCTCGATCGACGTCGGCCAAGCGCAGATCAACTCGATCCACTTTTCGGAGCTTTCGCGCGAGGGCATTCCGCACGGCGCCCTCACGGACCCGTGCGTGAATATTTTCGTGGCCGCCTGGCTGCTCAAGCAAAAGATGGTGCGATACGGCAACACGTGGCGCGCGATTGGCGCATACCACTCGGAGTCGCCGCACGAGCGCGATGCCTACGCGCGCAGCATTCAGGCCATTCTCGTGAGCTGGGGCCACCTGCAGCCGGGGCGATGAACGAAGCGCCCGGCGTCGCTTCCTATTCGTTGCATGCGCAACGATCGCTTAGCCGCGCAGCTTGTTCAACAGCTTGAGCCCGCGGCGCGCCATGGCCGAATAGAGCTCGGCGCCCTTGAGCGCAGGGTCGACATGGCGCTCGTAAGGCTGCAGCGTGATCGGGAAATACGGCGCAAGCTTCTCCACCACGCGCTGTGGCGAGATGTGCGTGTTGCTCTGGACCACGGCGAACATGCCGTCGCTTTCCGGCGCAAGGTGGCGGGCCTCGCTCCAGCCTTCCATCTTGTCGGCAAACCAGACGCTTTCGTCGGCGTGCAGCGCGCGCTGGCCCGGTTTCGGGCCCGTGTGGTACTGCTCCAGCAGCCCTTCGTGTTCCGCGTTGAGCCAGTAAAGCGTGTATTCGGTCCAGTCGAGTGCGTAATTGGCGAGCAGCACGCGCCGCCAGTCGGTGCCGTGCAAAGCCGCGAGGCGCTGTTGCAGGCTCAGACACAACGTGCGCGACAGGATGGCCGGCGTCCACCAGATGCCGTCGCGCGCGAGTTGCGGATCGAGATTCAACAGCTTCGCCGAAGCCTCCCAGTAATACGGCTCGACCGTGCGCGGCTGAACATGCGTGAGCGCCCGACCGTCGAGAATCAGCGTATCCGCGCTGAAGCGATGCGTGGCGAAGCAGTCGGGGTCGAGCACGAGGAAATACTCGGTCTCGATCCATTCGGGTGCATTCAGCTTGATGATCTGCTGCCGGTGCCAGTTGCGGATCTGATGACGCTGCGAGAACTCCGCAAAAATGCCCATGTACAGCGATTCGTCGACCACTTCGATGGGGAAATCGGACCACGCTTTCGCGTAGCCCTTGACCTCTTCGAGTTCGTCGTGCGGCACGACGATGACGAAACGGTGAAACGTCCTGGGCGTCGTGAAGTGACGCAGCGACGAGAAGAGGATGTCGCAACGGCCGATATTGTCGGCGTAATGCCGTCCCCGCGTCTTCACCGGCAGGATCGCGCTGATCTGGTGCATGGCAGTCAGGTCCCGAATGTTAGAAGAATCGGTAAATGAAGTTCGGGATATAGCCGCGCCGATGCGTCAGCGCAATGCCGATCAGCCTGCCGCCCGCGTCGAGCAGCTGCGTTTTCAGGCCGAGGACCACGGGCTTGCGCGACACCTCTGCGCGCACCGCCATGACCGTGGCGTCCGCCAGCGCCGCGTTTTCGATGCCGGCGAACGACTGGCTCGCGGGCGGCGCATGCACGACGATGTAGTCGTGCGCCTCGCGCAGCGTATTGAACAGGGTCGTGGTCTGCTGCCACGAAGTCGGGAACGTGCCGCTCTCCGGCCGCGCGACGACGATGTTGTGCCGCTCGACGCTTTCGAACAGGAGGCCGCTCGAAGCCGCGATCTCCGTGGGCGCCGCGCTCGCCGCACGGCTTTGCCCGCCGTGTCCCGACCACGTCAGCAGGCCCTGCGCGTTCGGCGGGCCATAGAGCGGCGAGTCGGCGCCGGAAGCCATGTCGAGAATGAGGACCGGCTTGGTCGTGCGATGCTCGAGTTCGACGGCGAGGCCGCGAATCACCGAAAGCAGCCCATCGTTCTTGCCGAACGAGAGCGCCATGACCACCTTGGCGGGCGAGTCCGTGCTCGCGTTGATGGCCGCGATCATGCGGCCATACGCCATGTGCGCGGGCCGGCTCGCCGCTTTGGCCGCGTCGGCCGACGCCCCCGCGGCGCCGGGCCGGCGTGCGCCGCCGCCGAGCATCACCGGCGCGTTCAGCACCGGCAGCAGCAGAGAGCGCTCGGCCTGCTCCGGACTCAGGAAGGTCTCGCGCAGGCTCGCCATGACGAGCACGACGAGCGCCGAAATCAGCAGACCCGCCGCCACGCTCGCCGCAATGATGAGGCTGGCCGACACGCTGCGCTGCGAAGGCGGGAACGGCGCCTGGATCACGCGCACGTTCGTGCTGTTCACCTGGCTCACCTGTCCCTGCTGGATCTTCGCCAGCTCGACCTGGCGCGAACGGTCCTTGAAGCTGTCGGCCAGAATGTCACGCGTTGCCTGCAGCTGGCGCATCTGGCTGGAGATGTCGCTCAGGCTGCGCAGCTTCGCGCGCGTGTCCTTGATCTGCTCTTCGAGCGCCTGCTGGCGCGCGGTTTCGCCCGCGATGCTCGCATTCAGTGCGGCCAGCCGCCCTTGCACCACGTCGTAGTAATCGTTGTGGCCGTAGCGCGTGGCCGTGGCCATTTGCGCCTTGCGTCGCGCGATGCTCGCGTGCATGTCGGCGATCTGCTGATCGATCTGCTGCACGAACGGCGAGCTGTCCATGTAGCGCGAGGCGAAATCGGCGCGGCGCGCTTCGAGCTGCATCAGCGAAAGCTGCATCGTGTCGAGCGCATGGGCGGCCTCGGAGTCGTCGGTGAAGATCGGGATCGTGGCCTTGACCCCCTTCGAGGACGCCTGCTCCGACTTCAGTTCGCCGCGATGCTGCGCGAGCGACGTGTCGTTCTCGAGCTTTTGCTGAACCAGTTGGCTTTCGAGCAGCACGGCGCGCGAGGTCTGGTCGTCGATATTGACGATGCCGTGCGTTTTCTGGAACGCGAGCAGGTCGGCATCGGCTTTTTTCAGTTGCCTTGCGACTTCGTCGCGCTGACCAGTGAGGAAATCGACGCGGCCGGACGTGAAAATCGTCGCGCGCCGGCGGAAGTACGTGTCGAGCAGACGCGAAAGCGCATCGGCTGCTTCCTTGGGATCGGCGTCGTAATACGTGAGGTTGATGGTGCTCGCGAGATCGTTTTGCTCGATATGCAGCCGATGCTCGAATTCCTGCAAATGGCTGTCGATTTCTTGTTCGCTTGCGTTCGGCCCCAGTTTCGCGATCACCACGTCGCGATGCAGTTCCGGGCTGCTGAGGATCTGCGCTTCGACGCCGTCGAGCTGGCCAATGGCGGGCTGCACCGCGGCGCCGCCATTCGGGTTGTTCGACTGGTCGTAATATCCTGCAAGGAGTACGAGCAAAGTCGACTGCGCCCGGTAAGGCATGGGCACCAGAAGCGCAACCACCACGCCGATCGCCACAACGGAAAGAAATACCGCTGTTGCAACCTTGCGATAATAAAAAAAGGTGTTGAGATAGTCCCGGACCGTCAGTTCGACAACAGCCGCCTTCCTTTCAGGCCTTGTTCTAGTAGTAATAACCATACAGGTGCGGTTCCAGGCCAGCAGTGAAGATTCGACGGCGCATATAATACGTAAGAAAACATCCAGGATGTCGCGTTAAACTGACATCCGCGAAAAAATCGTGCGAGTTCCACCCTTCATTAACGGCAATTCCTGCCGTTACTTGACAAGAGATCAGGAACCGCAAGCCACCGCTTCACCCACGCGCCCGATGAACATACTCCGACCAGCCTGCGTCCTCGGGCTGATAACGCTTACCGCCTGCACCCAGACCTGGGTGGAGCCGCAATTCCAGCAGCGGGCGCAATTCGCCGCGTGGTCGCAAGCCTCGCCGGGCGTCTATCGCATCGAACCCGGCGACGACCTCTCGGTCGTCATGCCTTTCAATGCCGAGCTGAACTTCCGCGGTTCGGTCGCGCCGGACGGCGGCCTGACCATGCCGTTCGCGGGCACGATCCCGGCGGCAGGGCTCACGGTCGCCCAGCTCGGCGACGCCATCGACAAGGCGCTTGCTGCCAACGGCATGGCGAAGAACGCGCACGCTTCGGTTGCCATCGTGCAGTCGGCCGCTAAAATCTATGTGGCCGGCCAGGTCGCGCGCCCCGGCGAAATCGCGCTGCACACGGGCATGAGCGTGCTGCAGGCCATCGCCGCCGCGCAGGGCTTGCTCGACACGGCGCGCACCAACGAAGTCGTGCTGATTCGCCGCAGCCCCGATGGCCGCCCGATGCTGCGCACGATCGACCTCGACGCGCTCACGCATCGCGGCGACCCGGCGCAGGACGTCATCCTGCAGGCCACCGACACGATCTTCGTGCCGAAGTCCTCGATCGCCGAAGTCGACCAGTGGGTCGATCAGTACATCGACAAGGTCATTCCGTTCCAGCGGGGCTTCGACTACACGATCTCGAACAATCCCACGACGTACTAAGCCTGCTCTGCGAGCCTCGACCGCCCGACGGCTCTCCACGGCCGCGCAAACGAATCACACGCGATGGAAACCGCCACCACGACCACCGGGCTTGCCCCCGTCTTTTCGAGCGAGCCCGCCAGGTGGCGGGTCACGTGGTGGCTGCTCGCGCTCCTGCCGCTCTTTGGCCAGACCTTCCATTACCTGAGCACGCTCGTGCCGCTCTGGGCGCTCTCGAAAGCGCTGCCGGTCATTTCGCTGCCCGCCGTGGTGCGTCTGGGCGGCGAACCGCGTTTTCCCATGACGCGGCAAATCCTCATCAGCTTCGCGTGGCTCTTGCTGGTGCCGAGCTTTGCGGCCGTGTTCTACTTCCACGAGGGCTTTTTCACGAGCATCACGGCGCAGGTGAAACTGCTGCCCGTGCTGTACTTCTTCTCGTTTCTCGCGCTGCTCCTCACGCTCAAGCCCACGCTCGGCGAGCTGGAGCGCGGATTCGTGGTGCTGGGCGTCGTCATTCTCGCGGTGCTCATCGTGCTCTGGGCCGTGGTGCCCTCCGACTGGTACCAGGAGTCGTATGTGATCGGCCAGTCGCCCTTTTTCAGCAGCGACAACCGCGGGCATCGCATCCGCATGTCGATGTATTTCCCGCTCATCCTGCTGTTCTTCTGCTACCGGCGCGCCTTCTTCGAAAAGCACGCGGGCTATCTGCTGGGCGTGGTCGTCGCGTTCGCGGTCACGCTGCTGATCGTCAAGACGCGCGCCATGGTCATCGGCATCATGGGCGTGCTCGTCATCAACACCTTCGCCTGGTCGCGCATGCGCACGCGCGTTCTGCTGCTGCTCGCCGCGCCCGTCGCACTCGCCACCCTGTTCTCGGCGGGCTATCTCGCCACGACCTTCAGCACCGACGCGAGCACGGGCTTCGACACGCGCCGCATCACCATCATGCTCGCCACGAAGTTCCTCGGCAGCGAGCCGATGCGCTGGCTCTTCGGGGTGGGCACGATCAGTTCGACCAGCAAGGACAACCTGATCGACTACTTTCACCACTTCTTCTTCCTCGCCGACATCACGTGGCTCGGCATCGTGTTCGAGTACGGCCTGATCGGCGCGCTCATCATCCTGTTCTTCCAGTTGCGCGGCATCGTGTTCTACCGGCGCTTGCGCAAGAAGGTCGACGACGATTTTCTCGGCGCGCTGTTCGACTATCTCGTCTACGTCCTGCTCATTTCATTCTTTTATCCGCCTACCCTCACGCCGGGCGAGACCGCGGTCATTCTCGCGATCTTCGCGTACGTCTGGCGCGTGGGCGAACTGGACGGCGATCACGACGACCATGCCGGTCTGCAGGTTCACCATGCCACGCTTTAAGCGCAACAAGCGTATCGAGCGCCCCAACCTGCACGCGCTGCTGGTCGGCGCGCTGCTCATGTCGGGCGCGGCGGCCTGCACCGACGCGACTTCGGGCACGCCCTTGCCGGTGGCCATCTCGGTGGATGCCGCCGCCGGCCGGCACCCCATCAGCCCGCTGATTTACGGCATCAACTTCGGCACGACGGCGGTTTTGCAGGACCTGCGCGCGCCCATCAACCGCTCGGGCGGCAACAGCGCCTCGGCCTATAACTGGCGCCTCGACGCACGCAACGCGGGCAAGGACTGGTATTTCGAGAGCCTCGCCGTCAATCCCGCCGATATCAACGATCAGTTCGGCGAGCGCTTCGTCGCACTCTCCCAGGCGGCGGGCGCCACGCCCATCGTGACCATTCCGATGCTCGGCCGCGTGGCGAAACTCGGGCCCGCGCGCGAGACGCTCGCGAGCTTCTCGATCGCCAAATACGGCCCGCAGCCGAATCACGACGTGAACGGCCACGCCGACGCCGGCAACGGCGTGGCAGCCGGCGGCAAGCCGATTGCCGGCAACGACGCGAACGACGCCTCGATACCCGACGACCCGCAAAACGAACAGGCGCGCGTCGCGGATCTGGTCAAGCAATTCGGCGGCGCGAGCGGCGGCGGCGTGCGCTACTACGCGCTCGACAACGAGCCGAGCCTCTGGCAGCTCATTCACCGCGATGTGCACCCCACGGGCGCCCATGCGAGCGAAATCGCCAGCAAGGCGATCGTCTATTCGCGCGCCGTGAAGGCGGCGGACCCGCACGCGCAGATCGTCGCGCCGGAAGAATGGGGCTGGCAGGGCTATTTCTACAGCGGCTTCGACCAGCAGTACGCCGCGGACCACGGCCTCGATCACACGTCCGACCGCACAGGCGAAACCCAAGGCATGCCGTACGTGCCCTGGCTGCTCGCGCAATGGAAAGCGGCGGGCCATCCGGTCGACGTGTTCAGCCTGCACTTCTACCCGCAGGGCGGCGAATACGCCGAGACGGGCGTGACGAGTTCGCAGGCCGTCGCGCTCATGCGCAACCGCTCCACGCGCGACCTGTGGGACCCGAACTACAAGGACCCCACGTGGATCAACAGCGTCGTCGCGCTGATCCCGCTGATGCGCCATTGGGTCGATACGTACTACTACCCGGGCACGCCCATCGGCATTACGGAATACAACTGGGGCGGCGACACGCTGATGAACGGCGCGACAGCCCAGGCCGACGTGCTCGGCATTTTCGGCCGCGAGGGGCTGGATATGGCAACGCGCTGGGGCACGCTCGATCCTTCGATGCCGGTGTACAAGGCATTCAAGCTCTACCGCAACTACGACGGCAACGGCGCGGCATTCGGCACAACCAGCATTGCCGCGAACGCGCCCGATCCGGACGCCGTTTCCGCGTTTGCCGCCTTGCGCGAGCGCGACCACGCGTTGACGCTCGTGGTCATCAACAAGCAGCTGGACCGCCCCGCCGATGCCGCCGTCACGCTCGATCATTTTGCGGCGAGCGGCGTGGCCGAAACCTGGCGGCTCGCAAACAACCAGCTGTTCCGCATGCCCGACGCGCACTACCAGGACAGCACGCTGCGCGCGAGCCTGCCCGCGCAGAGCGTGACGCTGTTCATACTGCGCGGCGCACAGGCGCAGCATGAGTGAAGCCGGCGAAGCGCAGATGCCCGCGAGCCAAACCGGCGGCTCGATGATCCGGGGCTCGCTCGTGAGCCTCGGCGTGCGTCTGCTCGACCTGCCGAGCCGCTACGGTTTCCATCTGCTGATCGCCGCCATGCTGGGCGTGGTGCAGACAGGCGACTTCTATATCGTGTTCAGCACGATGGTGGCGCTCGCGGGGTTCGGGCGCCTCGGCATCGACCAGGCGCTCACGCGGCAGATCGCGATGGACCTCGCGGCGGGCGAGGCGCGCGCCGTGCGGCCGGCCATCCGTCGCGCGCTGTGGCTGGTGCTGCTCGCCTCCACGGCCATGTCGATCGCGCTTGGCGCGGGCGCATTCGCCTTCGCGTACGACGTGCTGAAGAAGCCCGAGCTTGCCTGGCCGCTCGCGCTCGGCGCGCTCTCCTTCATCCCGCAAAATCTCGGCGCGGCCATGGCGGGGGCGCTTGCGGGACTCCAACGCGTGGGCTGCAGCCAGATGATCTATTCCTGGCTCTGGCCGGCGATCTTCTGCGCCGTCGCCATCCCGCTTGGACTGACGCACGGCATGAGCGTCGCGAGCACGCTCATGCTGATCGCCGCCAGCTTCACGCTCACCGCGCTGACCGGCGCGTTTCTGCTCAGGCGTTTTCTTGCCGGCGTGCCCGCCGGCGAGCAAGCGCCAGCCGAACCGCCGCGCTTGCTCAAGGCGGGTTTGCCGCTTTTCACGCTGGAATTCACGAAGCTCCTGATCACCTCGGCGCCTGCCATCGTGCTCGGCATCGTCGCCTCGTCGCGCGAGACCGGGCTCTTCGCGCTGGCGTGGCGTCTCGCGCTCGTCATCAATCTGCTGATCAGCGGCGTGACCGGTATGGCCGCGCCGAAGTTCGCGAGCCTTTTCGCGCGCAGCGATCGGCATGGGCTCGACAAAAGCGCGGCCCAGGCGGCCGGCCTCGTGCTGTGCCTCGCGTTGCCCGCCGCGCTGTGCATGCTGCTCTTTCCCGAACACTTGCTGCGCCTGTTCGGGCCTGGCTTCGGCGGCGGCGCGGCGGCGCTGCGCGTGCTCGCGCTCGGCCAGATCGCCGCGGCCTGCTTTACCGCCATGCCCGAACTGCTGGGCATGACCGCCCACACTTCCGTCCTGTACCGAATCAACCTCTACTCGGTCGCCGTGCTGCTCGTGGGCCTCGCCGCATTCGCGCCGCTCGGCGGCAGCGTGGGGGCCGCGGCGGCGGCATCGCTGGCCATCGCCGTGAACGGCGCGCTCGCAGCGTGGGCGGCGCACCGGCTGCTGGGCGTGTTGCCACTTGCGTTGCTCGGGCAATGGGTGCTCGGGCGCGTGCCGGGACGCAGCGCGGCGCAAGACCCAAACCAGGACGCCTAGATCGTGGGGCAGTGCCGGCCTCAACTGCTTGCGCTTTCAACGACAATTCGCTCGCGACCCCGAGTGTGATTTCCCCGACCGACCAGCAGTAACGGCACACCAGGGCGACAGCCGGTCGCAAAAAAGCGCCGCGGCCCGCGATATGCTGCGCGCCCATGAGGCGCGCAGCTTTGCTGATATCATGAATAAATTCGCACCCCGGTGCGAACTAAACCGCTTTACGCCGATGGCGGGACGGCGCGCACCGTGCGCCACGTTGCTCGGCAATACCGTGAACTACACCCATCCTGACCGTGCGATCCGCGAGTGCGCTTGCTCTCGACGGGATTGACGAGGCGATCGTCGAAGCCGGCCGCTCGCGTCAGCGGGTTGTGGCAGCCCTGCGTCATAATTTGGAAAACTAAGCGTTTCACCCGTCGCGAGGAGAAGAAACGTCATGAAACGACGCTGCCTGCTAAAGGGGGTTGTCGCTTTGCCGTGCCTTACCGCTACCTCGAGTTTCGCCGGCGTGCAGCCCGCTGCGGCCCGTGCGGGCCGCATCCGGCCCAGCGACCCCGCGTGGCCGAAAGCGCCGGAATGGGAGGCGTTGAGCCAGGCAGTCGGCGGAAATTTGCTGCAACCCACCACGATCTGGCAGACCTGCGCGCAAGCGCCCCACGCACCAGCATGTCTGGCAAGAATCGAGGAAGCGCGCAATCCGTTCGCGCTCGGCGACGATCCCGGCGCCACCCAGGTCTCCGGCTGGCTCAATGCATGGACGGCGCACGCAAGCGCCTACGCGGTGGCAGCCCGCTCGACCGCGGACGTCGTCGCGGGCGTCGATTTCGCGCGCCGACACAACTTGCGCCTGGTGGTGAAAGGCGGCGGTCACAGCTACCTTGGCGGCTCGAACGCGCCCGATTCCCTGTTGGTCTGGACGCGCGGGATGAACCGCATCGCACTCCATGACGCGTTCGTGCCGGCCGGCTGCCAGTCACCGCCACAGCAGGCCGTGACGGTAGAGGCTGGCTGCATGTGGATCGACGTCTACACCGCCGTCACGACGCACGCGGGACGCTACGTTCAGGGCGGCGGATGTACGACCGTGGGCGTTGCCGGCCTCGTTCTCGGCGGCGGTTTCGGGTCCCACTCGAAGCGCTACGGACTCGCGGCCGCGAGTCTGCTCCAGGCGGAGATCGTCACCGCCGACGGCGCTGTCCGCACGGTCAACGCATGCCAGCAGCCCGATCTTTTCTGGGCACTCAAAGGGGGCGGCGGCGGCAGTTTCGGTGTGGTGACGAAGCTCACGCTGCAGACCCATGAGTTGCCCGAGAACTTCGGCTGGGCCAGGTTCAAGGTCAAGACTTCATCGCCTGAGGCTTACCGGCGGCTCGCTGCGCGACTGGTCGATCACTATGCGGAGCATCTGTTCAACCCTGCATGGGGCGAGCGCTTCGTCTTTCACAGCGACGAGATCGAAGTGGCGATGGTGTGCCAGGGTCTCGACGACCATCAGGTCAAGTCAGCCTGGGCGCCTGTCATCGATTGGGTGCGCGCCTCACCGGCAGATTTCACCTTCAACCAGGGACCTCGCGTCGGCGCCGGTCCATCGCGCCGCTGGTGGGACGTCGAAGCCAACCCGGGACTCGTGCCCGACCCACGCGCGGGCGCTGCGCACAACCATGGCTGGTGGCAAGGCGATGGCGAGCAGGCTTCCGCCTTCCTGCACGGCTACGAGTCGCAATGGCTGCCCGCGGCCCTTCTCGAACCGGCGCAACGCGGCCGGCTGGTCGACGCCTTCGTGGCGGCGGCCCAGTTTCAGGCCGTCGAGTTGCATTTCAACAAGGGACTCGCGGGCGCGCCGCCGGAGGTGAACGAGCAGGCGCGCCAGTGTGCGACCAACCCAAAAGTCGCCGACGCCTTCGGCCTGATGATCGTCGCCACAGGCGGCCCGCCACCCTTTCCGGGCCTGCCCATCCCCGCGCCTGACATGGCGCAGGCACATCGCAACGCCGCGAACATAGCCAAGGCCGCGGCCATTCTCAAAGCGCTATCGCCAGAAAGCGGCTCCTATATTTCGGAGACCGATTTTTTTCGCAGCGATTGGCGTGAAGCGTTTTGGGGCGTCAACTACGCGCGGCTGAAAGCGATCAAGGATCGCTACGATCCGGAAGGCTTCTTCTACGTCCATCACGGCGTGGGCAGCGAGGACTGGAGTCCCGACGGCTTTACGCCCGTGCAGTCGTGAAGGTTTCGGTAATGGGCGCGCATTCCTTGCCTGGCTTGACTCACTAAGAACTCGCATTCTCGCAACTCATCGTGCAGATGGGGAGGGTCCCTTATTTCCCCGCATCTCCCACATCAGCACCCACCTCATCAGGACTCCTGTCATCTTGCGCAGCCCGGGTCCTGCATCAATCGAAAGATCCGCGAAGGTAAATCGTAGGCACGGTCACGTGACCTGCACAGAACCGACTTACTGCCGCCCTCGGAACGTCATGTGGAAGGTCTAGCTTTCCAGCCTGTAACACGCCGTAATGATTTGAAGTGACGCAATCGCCGTCCCACCGTCATGCAAAGAAGTGCAACGCTTCAATGGAGAGACACATGCGCCAGACATCGAGATCCAGACACCAACGGCCTGCCGTTCCTGCCTTGCTTGCGGCAGTTTCGCTAGCGGCGACGGCACTCTATTGTTCTGCTGCCGATAGCCAGTCCACCGCGAATACATCTTCGATCACGGCAACGCCGATCAAGCATGTCATCATCATCGTGGGCGAAAACCGAACGTTCGATCACGTGTTTGGCGCTTATCAGCCGCGCTCGGGCCAAACCATATGGAATCTTCTGTCGAGAGGCATCATCCGGGCTGACGGGGGACCCGGACCCAACTTCAAGATCGCCGAGCAATACATGGCCAAGGCCACGAATCCCTCGCAGTTCGACGCCAGCCCGGTGTCGAAACAGCCTTACGCGACGCTGCCCGCGCCGAATACCGGCTCGGCGCCGACCGCAGCGAGCGACGCGAATCCTCCGCCGTTCGCGACACTGGCGGCTGCGCAGGCAGCCGAAGGCTATGCCCTCGAATCGAACGATGTCGTTCAGTTGACGACGGGCGCAACGGGCCTCCCCAACGACGTGCCTGACGCGCGCTTTGGGTCGAACCTGTACAACCTGCAGAGTGGCCCCTATCAGATCTCGCGTGTGGGTCCGAACTACGACCAGTACATGAACAGTCCGGTGCATCGGTTCTACCAGAACTGGCAGCAGTCGGATTGCAATATCGCGAACGCGACCCTCGATAATCCGAGCGGCTGCAAGATGGATCTGTTTGCGTGGGTCGAAGTGTCGGTCGGCGCCGGATCGAATGGCAATGCGCAAGCGGCCCACTTCACCGATCAGTCGACCCACGAAGGCGCGACCGCGCTCGGGTTCTATAACGTGAATACCGGCGATATGCCCTATTTCACGGATCTCGCGCGTCATTACACGATCAGCGACAACTATCACCAGCCGGTGATGGGCGGCACGGGCGCGAACAGCATCATGATCGGAACGGCCGACGCGCTCTATTACACGGACGGCAAAGGCAATCCGGCGACGCCGCCCCAGAACGAGATCGAAAACCCGCGGCCGCAGCCAGGCACCAACAACTGGTACGCGCAGGACGGCTACTCTGGCGGGACCTATAGCAATTGCTCGGATCCGAAGCAGCCTGGCGTCGGCGCGATACGAAAATATCTCGACAGCTTGCCGTATCACCCCAATGCCAACTGCGCGCCCAGCACGTACTATCTGCTGAACAACTACAACCCTGGCTACAACGGTGACGGCACCGTCAACACGAGTACGTTCACCATTCCACCTTCGCCGGTGCGCACGATCGCCGATACGCTCCTCGAGAACAATATTTCGTGGAAATACTACGGCGAAGGCTGGAAGACGTTCATCACCCGTCCGTCAACGAGTGTCTACTGCAATATCTGCAATCCGTTTCTCTATGAAACGGCGATCATGACCAATCCGTCGCTGGTGGCCGCGCATCTTCAGGACACGCCGAACCTGTATGCCGACATCGCAAACGGCACGCTACCCGCGGTGTCGTTCGTGAAACCCGGCGGACTGCTCGATGGGCATCCGTCCTCTTCGAAGTTCGGTCTTTACGAAGGGTTCGTGCACAAAATCATCGATTCCGTTCAGGCGAACCCCGCGCTGTGGGCCTCCACTGCGATCTTCATCACGACGGACGAAGGTGGCGGCTATTACGACTCAGGGTACATTCAACCCGTGGACTTCTTCGGGGACGGCCCGCGCATTCCTCTCATCGTCGTTTCGCCGTACTCGCGCGGTGGCCGTGTCGTTCACGACTATTCGGATCACGTGTCGCTCGTGAAATTCATCGAACGCAACTGGTCGCTGGGACCGATCACGGCGCGCAGTCGCGACAATCTCCCCAACCCGGTCCAGCTGCCCGCGAGCCCGTACGTGCCGACGAACGCGCCGGCGATCGGCGACCTGTTCGGTGCCTTCCTGTTCCAGCCCGCCAGGCAGGCGGCAGCGGGCAATGGCAACGAGGGCGCGGCTGGCATGTTCCCGTTCTGATCGCAGTCCAGAAGCGCACTGAAGACGCCGAAGGTCCCAACCCCAACGGGACCGTCGGCGCGCTTGCTCCTACTGCTCCGATTGATCGCCCGAGTCGTCGTCTCCCGTGGTCTGGAGGCCCGGAAGGACATGGGTGCCTTCACGCTGAACGGCTACGAGCTTGTGCGGGTCGAGACCGAGCGCCTTCAGGATGGTCGGCGCCACCTGCATGTTGGTCACCGGCGAATCGACGACGTTCTTCTGCAACTTCGGATTGGAAACCACCAGCAGCGTGTTCGTATCGTCCGTATACATTCCGCCGTGCTCTGCCAGCTTCGCCGCGCTCTTGCTGTAGATCGTCCCAGGTATCGGCTGAATGATGAGGTCAGGCACACGGCCCTGGGCAGGGTCGCCCCAGATCGCCTTCAGCGCCGTGTCGTGGTAGAGCGTCTGGATGCGAGTGGAATTGCCGCTCGCCTCGTCAGCGTCGAGGAGTGATACCGCTTTTGCGGTATCGCCGTGGTTCTTGAGCCAGATGAGCGACACGTCGTCGGCCGTCTCCTGGGCGACCGGCACGCCGCCATTGCCGAGCACGGTGGCGACATCGCTCACGTCGGCGGTGGCATAGGCGTTCTTCGAACCGCTCAGCATGTGAAGCTTCTTGAGGTCGATCGGCGACTGGCCGTGTTTGCCGCCGACGATGAACAGCGTCGAATGCAGAAGATGGCCCGCTTTGAGCGCATCGTACATCTGGCCCAGCGAGGCATCGACGAAGTCGAGCGACTGTTCGAGCGGCACGGTCGGCGTGCCGGCTGCGTCGAGATAGCCGCCACGCGTCGTGGTCGTGCCTTCCATCGCGGACGTGACCTTCTGCCCGACGCTCACCGCCTGAAAGTTCATGCCGAAGATCGCGGGTACGCCCACCTGCTTCGTCCCGGTCTGATCGAGCCCATGAATCCAGTTCAAGACGACCTTGACCTTGAAGCCGTCATAAGCCCGGGTATATATCGGGTCGGCGGTCCAGTCGACGGTCGCGGGCGCGCTCGGGAAGCCATTGGCTTGCAGCGAGGTCGAGTTGATCTCGGGCGCGTAGAGTTCGTCGAGTCCCAGCCCCGAAGGCCCATTCACGATCTCGTAGGCCGGGTGCTTGTCCGACCACGCGGTGCGCATGCCGGCCTGATGAATGACCTCGAAGATCGTGTTCGTCCCGTTCTTCATGTACAGATGCGGCCAGACCTGCACGCAGGCGCCGCCGGCCGTCTTGCGCAGTGGAAGTTTTGCGGGATTGATGTGCGGATTGCGCTTGTCGTACGTGGCCCCCGCAGGCGGCGAACCGCCGTCGAGCTGGGTGAGATCCCAGTCGAGCGCTTCGAAATTGGTGACCTCCGTGCCAGGCGTGCCCGTGCAATTGCTGCCCGGCGGATACAGCGTCGCATCGTAGGTGTCGTCATAGAAGACACCATGGCTCAGCGGGCTGCCGCCGGTTGCGAATGCGAGGAGGCCGGGATACGAGTCGGAAGGCCGGGATGTCGAAGCGTGGGTGTACTCGACACCGTGTTTGACGAGCTTCGCGAAGGTGGATTGCGGGTGCGTCTTGATGTAGTTTTCCAGGTCGGCCTCGTGCATCCCGTCCACACTGATCAGCAAAACGTGCGTGTATTGCTGGTTGTGATCGCCATCCTGATCCTGCGCTGCCGCGGCCATGCTCGCAAATGCCAGCACGCTCGCAGTGAAGATTGCCCTGACTCCGAACCGCTTTCCGATCTCGTTCATTCTTCACCTCTTGATATGAATTATGAATTGGGCGCGAATGCGCCCTAGAGGAGATAAGTCGCGGAATGAGTAAATGCCGTGAAAGATTACTTTCGGATGTCTTCCACTGGAGCGCGGGAGGCTTGATGGGCGTGCGTTTGATTCAATGTAACAGGTTGTATCAGGACGGTGCGGCGATTCCACGACGTTGTGAATGCACCGATCCTGCCGGTCGATTCCTCTACTTCCGGTGTAAATCTGGAATCCTGATAACGTTTATCATTTGATACGGCTAATTGTCTAACCAGTCGAATCCGCTCCGTTCACATCGCTGTCATTGTTCTTTTCATGTTCGAGCATATCGAGCGCAAGCACACGTCCGACATCACGCACGAACGCTTCCATGACCGCGAAAGATTCCGGGCTGCCCGGCACACAGTCTTCAGGATTGCGCTTTCCCTGTGCCCGTCTGATCGCGCGGATGCTGCCTTCCAGCGCCCGTGCTTCTGCCCGGATCGGATCCTCTTGAGGTGGTTTGGGTTGTTCGTGCGCCATGCTGGGATTTTCGGCGGCCGGCACACAAACTTTAGCGTCTGGGCGTGACCGCCCTCCTTCCGACCCAAAATCCGCCCCAAATCGGCCCTGGCGAAATAGCGATTGGCCGCCCTCAAGTTGCCCGGATCTTTGTCGATATGTCAATTGCAGAGATTGTGGGCGCAGGGTGACGAGCATGCAGCGTGAGGACAGCAAGATGGGAGATAGCGCAGGAAATCCGGCCGCAAAGCCGGCGCTCATCGGCCTATGGCGTGTGTTGCACGTATGGAGCGCACAAAAAACCCGGCTGGTCGCGCCGCTGGCCCTCATTGCGATCCTGTCGGCCATCGCGCTCAATACCGCCATTGCCCTGCGGCAGTCTCATGAGCAGCGCTATGCGCTTTCGCAGCAGCGTGCGGTCGAGTCGGCCAAGCGGGATCTCGACGAACTGCAGAATGCACTTCTCGACGAGCATGAGCAGCTCTACACGGTAATCGGCACGCGGCCGTTCTATCGGCGCGCCGCCTACATCTATCCGCTTCCGGCACTGATCGACGACGCCAACGCGGCGCAGCGGACCTGCGAAGGCCGCGAGCGCTGCATCGCCCTGCTCGACGAGTTGAAGGACATGATTCGCCATCTGGGCGCCCTGAGCAACCGGCTCGCGATGCTTTCCATGCTCAAGCCGGGCAGCGTGACGATGGATACGCCGTCGCTGGGCGAACTCGACGCGCGCTTTTTCCAGACGATGCAAAAGATCGGCGAGATCCGCATGGACGAAGACGCGCATCTTGACCAGTCGGTCACGAGGGCGTCGCGAGATTCGCAAATGGCTTCGGCGCTCCTGCTCGGGTCGGGACTGGCCGCGGCGTGCCTGCTGCTGGCATTCCTTCGCCGCAACGCGCGCATCACGAAATCGTTGCGCAAGGCGCTCCAGGCGGCGGACGTCAACCGCAAGAAGTACAAGCGCCTCTTTCAGCTCAATCCGCTGCCGATCTGGATCGTCGACGACGCGTCCATGCGGCTCGTCGCCGTCAACGACATGGCGGCGAAAGCCCTGGGCTACCGCGCGAGCGAGATGCTCGAGCTGAGGCTTGGCGATCTGCGCATGAACAAGACCGCGCTGCATGGGGCCCCGTTCGCGCACGCGCGCGGGCACGACGACGGCACAGCCATCTGGGAACACCGAACGAAGAGCGGCGAGTTGCGCTCGATGAACGTATTCCAGCTGCAAACGGATTTCGACGGCCGAAGCGCGACCCTTTGCGTGATGGAAGACGTCACGACGCAGCTCGCAGCACAGGCTGAACTGAGACATCGGGCCGAATACGACGCGCTCACCGGCCTCACGAACCGCAAGTATTTCGACGAGCGCGTGAACCGGGAACTGCAGCAGGCTAGCCGTGCGGGCAAGACGCTCGCGATGATCTTCCTCGATCTCGACAATTTCAAGGAGGTCAACGACTCGCTCGGCCACCGCATCGGCGACGCGCTGCTCGCCCAGATCGCGCGGCGCATCGAGCGCGTCGTCGGCGAGCGTGGCACGGTGGCGCGCTATGGCGGCGACGAATTCATGGTCATCGCCGACGGCGCCGCTTCGTTGCTCGAACCGCTGCTCGACTCACTGCTCGCCGCGATGACGGAACCGATACAGGTAGCGGGCCACGAACTCTTCATCGAGGCCAGCATCGGCATCAGCCTCTACCCCGCCGACGGCGACGACGCCGACGCGCTGGTGCGCAATGCCGACGCCGCGATGTATCTGGCCAAGCAGAACGGCCGCAATCAGTACCAGTTCTATCGCCCGGAATTGAGCGAAGCCGCGACCTCGCGCTTGCGCATTTCGACGCGCCTGCGCCAGGCGTTCCGCAACGGCGCATTGACCGTGCTGTATCAGCCGCAATTCGATATGGCAACGGGCACGATGATCGGCGCCGAGGCGCTGCTGCGATGGACCGACGCGGAACTCGGCAGCGTGTCTCCGGCCGTATTCATCCCGGTCGCCGAGGAAACCGGCCTGATTCGCGGCATAGGCGAATGGGTGCTGCGCGAGGCATGCCGGGAAGCAGCGCGCTGGAATCGGGACCCGGCGCGGCCGATACGCGTCTCCGTCAACGTCTCGCCCTTGCAGTTCGAGCATGGCGACCTGATGGGCCAGGTGCGGGAGGCACTGCGCGATTCGGGTCTGCCGCCGGCGCTGCTGGAACTCGAGGTGACCGAGGGCGCGCTCATGCGCACGCCCGATCTCGCCGCGCGCACGCTGGCCGGTCTGCGGGAGATGGGCGTTCGCGTCGCTATCGACGATTTCGGCACGGGTTATTCGAGCCTCGGGTATCTCAAGCGCTTTCGCGTCGATCGCCTCAAGATCGACCGCGAATTCGTGCGCGAGATTGGCCAGGACACGGAAACGGAAGCGATCACGCTCGCCGTCATCGCCGTGGCGAAGGCGCTCAATTTCGAACTGATCGCGGAAGGCGTCGAAACCAGCGGACATCGCGATTTCCTGCTGCAAAACGGCTGCACACATGCCCAGGGTTTCCTGTACAGCCACGCCGTGAGCGCCGGCGCGATCGCCGACATCGCGGCGAATGCGGCGGCACGTCCGGCGCCCCTGCCCGTGTGAACCGTGCTACGGCGCGCTCGGGCGGCGCGACGAAAGCCGCGTCACAAAAAATTCACTCAACGCGGCATGAAATGTCCATGGCCGCTGCAAAACCCGGATGTTGAACGCTCTGGCTCATCCGTCTTCTCCCTCGCAACCGGGCAGTGTCACGCAACGCCCGTTACTTCACGCGTGTGACGCGCAATCATGAGTTCTTCGTTGGTCGGTATCACCCAGACCGAGACCTTGCTCGACGCCGTGCTGATACAGGGGCCGCCCGCTTCGTTCGCCCTGCTGTCGATTTCCACTCCGCACCAGCGAGCCTGTTCGCAGGCCCGCCGCCGGATCTCCGGCGAGTGCTCGCCGATGCCCGCGGTGAAGACCAGCGCGTCGAGCCCCTGCAGCGCGGCGGCGAGCGATCCCAGTTCGCGTCCGATGCGATACGCGTACAACTCGACGGCGAAGGCGGCGCGCGCGTCGTGGCTCGCCAGCAGCGTACGCATGTCGCCCGAAATACCCGATACCCCAAGCAGACCCGACCGGCGGTACAGCAGGTCCTCGACGCCGCGCGTATCCATTTTCAGTTCGTCTAGCAGGTAAAGAATCGCGCCGGGATCGAGATTGCCGCTGCGCGTGCCCATGGGCAGCCCATCGAGCGCGGTGAAGCCCATCGTGCTCGCCACACTCCTGCCCGCGTCCATCGCACACATGCTCGCGCCATTGCCGAGATGCGCGACGACGGTGCGGCCTTTCGCTGCGTCAGGAGCGACATGGGGCAGCGTGCTGGCGATGTACTCATAGGACAGCCCGTGGAAGCCGTAGCGCCGCACGCCTTGCTCCGTCAACGCTGCCGGCAGCGCAAACGTCGAGGCAAGCGCAGGCTGTGTCGCATGAAACGCCGTGTCGAAACAGGCGACTTGCGGCAGCTCAGGATTGCGTCCGGCGATGACACGAATCGGCTTCAGGTTATGTGGCTGATGGAGCGGCGCGAGGGGCGCGAGCTTGTCGAGTGCGTCCAGCACAGCGGGTGTGACGGCCACGGGCTTCGAGAACTCGCGGCCGCCATGCACCACGCGATGCCCGACGGCGACCACGCGGTTGCCGTCGCGATGGCTGCGCAGGAACTGGGCGATGTGAGCAACGGCCTCATCATGCCCGAGGGGTTGATTGCCCCAATCGTGACTCCCGGTCAGCACGCTTTTCCCATCGAACGCGACGAAACGCGGCGCCGACAGCAGGCCTTCGATCTGGCCGTGCATGACAAGCGGCAGATCGTCCGGCTGCGCATTGAACGCGCTGAACTTGATGCTCGACGAACCGGCATTGAGAACGAGGATGACGTCGGCCATCGTTCTACCCTATCGCCCGCGCGCCGGACAGGCACGACGGGCGGTTCGTAAGCCGCTCATCCTTTTCGTGTTCACGATTCACAACGCCTCCTTGAGATCGGGCGCCACGCGAGTGGGCGGCGCCTCGGGAACCTCATGCATGGCTCCGACTGTGCGTACCGCCGATGTGCGTTCCAGCGGCAGCGACGAACGGATCTTGTCGAGCATGCTGAGCTGGGCAGCGGTCGGCCCGGCTTCCTGCACGCGCTTGTCGTCCAGCAGCTTTTCGGCCAGTTCAAGCAGCTTCTCCCGGTCTTGCGGGTCGGCCAGCAGATGCGGCAGCGTGGCGAGCGCCTGTTCCGGCTCGTAACGCACGATGATTTCCTGCTCGCCGCGCACGCGCCGCCATTGGTCGCCCGGCAGCTGAGGCAAATAAGCGGCGTAGTCCTTCGCGAGTTCGTGGCGCAGGGCAAGCCGCGCGAGCGGGAGCGGCTCGCCCCGGCGCGCGAGCAGGCAGGCGGCGCGAGCCAGCGCCTCCGTGTAGCCGCCTTCGGCCATCGACGCCAACGCGTCCCTCACGTAGGGCAGATCGCGGGGGTCTCCGGCCGCCACGGCGGGTCTGGCTTGCGCCTCTTCACCGTGTTCGACGGTGTACAGGTTCCCGTAGAAGGAAAAGAACGCGCTCTCCGTCATGGCGTCGCGCATCGCGCGATAGAAGTCGAGCGATGCACTGAACATCTCCGAACCGTAGTGCTCGAACTCCCTCAACGGCGTCTCTTCGTGGACTTCGGCATGCCGCTTTGCCCTGACTGCCTCGGCAGCAGGCCCAAGCCAGGCGAGCCACGGATTCAGATCCGAAAGCGCCCAGCGCTGCGCGCGAAGCGGATGAAACTGCCGCTGCAGATTCGCTGTCGTTTCGTTCGACCACATCCGTACCCACGGTTGCAGGAACAGCTCGTACGCACGCTGGTTCAACTCCGATACGCGCTTGACGGCCTCGAACGGCTGTTCGTCGCTACGCTCGAAGCGGTTCAGGCGCGCGGCAATCTCTTCGAGCCGATACTCGCGGAATGACACGTCGTATGCCGTTTCTCCGTCTTCGCCCCGACGCTCGGCAATCTCCATGCCGTAAAGACCAGGCGGGAACGCTTCGATCGCTTCGAGCACGGAGGCGATCTGCCGATGCTCCTTCTTCGCGACTTTGCCCGAAACGAAAATGCCGAGGTGGCCGATGCTCTGGTGCACGAGTCCTACGATCACCTGACCGCGCGCCTTGATTTCTTCCGTGCTGCCGTAAATGTCGGCGACCCAGTTGAATGCCTGTTGAGGCGGCGTGATGTTGTCGCCCAGCGAAGCGAACAGAATGATCGGCGACTTGATTTCCCGCAGATCGAACGCCGTCCCGTTGAGACCTCGAACTTCGCCCGACCAGAGCGTGTTACCGACGAACAGGTTGCGCGTGATCCACTCGATCTCCTCGCGGTTCATCAGGTAATAGCCGCCCCACCAGCGCTCGAAGTCGAGGAAGCGCGGCGGCTCGGTATCGGCGTTGTCGAACAGGTGGTAGTACTTGTCCCATAGGCTGTTGGCGGGATTGAGATTCTCGAAGTTCTGCACGAGATGGGCGCCGTCGAACTTTCCGTTGCCGAGATCGGCCGTCAGCGACGCGAGCCAGGTCCCGCCCAGCATGCCGCCGGAATAGCGCATGGGGTTGTCGCCCTCGCCTTCGCTCCACGCGCCGCTCCAGTAGGACATCGGCGCGCCGTTGATGACGAGCGGCCCCGTATGGTCCGGGTCGGAACTCGCGAGCATCATGGCGGCCCAGCCGCCCTGGCAGTTGCCGACGATCGCCGGCTTCGGGCTGTCCGGGTGCAGTTCGCACACCTTCTTGACGAATTGCGCTTCCGCCGCACAGACATCGAGCAGGGTCTGGCCAGGCTCCGGATCGCGAAAGAAGATGACGAAATACACGGAGTGGCCCGCCTTGAGCGCAACACCGGCCTGTGAATCGTCCTTGAAGCCGCCGATGCCCGGACCGTGGCCCGCACGCGGGTCGATGATCACATAAGGACGCTTGCTAACGTCGATGACCACACCGTCGGGCGGCAGCAGGCGCACCAGCGCGTAGTTGACCGGCCGCGCCAGCTTCCGGCCGTCGATCACGAGTTCGTGGTCGAAATGGAGGACCGGCCGAAGACCGTTGCGGGCCTGCTCGACGAAGCCATTGCCGCGCTGGCGCAAGGTGTCCCAGAAGAGCACGGACCGCTCGGCGACATCCACCGCGTAGCGGTAGCCGGCCCAGGGGTCCAGCGCGGTTGCCCATGCTGGGCTCGCCGAAGCGGGTTTGTCGCTTTCGACCAGCCGCCCAGTCGCATCCGCTAAACGCTGACTGAATTGGGTTTGCGCTAGTTCCGATCGCCTGGCGAGGAGCCGGGCAACTTTGCCGCCGATCTCCTGGCAACGCGCATATTGATTGGCTAGGTCGGTCATGGCATCACCTTCTGGTCCGCGAAGGGGTGGCAAAGGCCACCTCCGCCGCCTCGATTGAATGAAAGGAATGCTTACGAATATGCTGGGCAGTCGCGCGCGTAGCCGTAAAGGCCGGCATGGCTGCTATCTCTCCAGACACTGGCAGACGCACGTGACAGGTTCGTTACGGCGCCGCGCCGGGCCGGCGACGATTCCGTCTGCACGAACTGAATCGTGCAGCCGCTCGCGTGCTTTCTCTATAGGACCATCGGCCCATACCCCGCCGTAACGATTGCCCTTGCAGCAGTAGGACCAAAGTCCGATTGACGCTTGATCAACAACATGGGATTCGTCAAATTTCCGCTTCAGCATGTTGAATGCAGTAGCCCACGGGGAAGTAACGGTGAGACATTCGACGTAGATGTGCGTCGGTCGTGTTTCTGCCCCTGGAGGCCACAGCATCATGCGCGATCAGCCCGCGTCGCACCGCAAATCCGGCTTTCGTCTTCCCGTTCTCGAATGGGTACGCGACTACCGGACATCGTGGATCAAACCCGACATCGTTGCGGGCGTCACGGCGGCGGCTGTCGTG
Source organism: Paraburkholderia sp. BR10141 (assembly GCF_056155635.1). NCBI lineage: Bacteria > Pseudomonadati > Pseudomonadota > Betaproteobacteria > Burkholderiales > Burkholderiaceae > Paraburkholderia > Paraburkholderia sp. BR10141. Next base: position 39,304 of record NZ_JBMIQH010000038.1, read on the forward strand.
TTGCCGAAAGCGATGGCTTACGCGAGCGTTGCCGGACTGCCCGTCGAGACCGGGCTCTACACGGCGTTCGTGCCGATGGTGATCTACGCGCTCTTCGGTACGTCAAGGCCACTGAGCGTCAGCACCAGCGCGACGCTGGCCATTCTTAGCGCGGCCGCGCTCGGTCAGGTTGCGCCCGATGGCAACACCGCCCAACTGGTCATCGCGACCGCCACACTCACGCTGCTCGTCGGCCTCTTCCTCGTTCTCGCGGCCTTGCTCAGGCTGGGGTTTGTCGCGAACTTCATTTCCGAGCCCGTGTTGACGGGCTTCAAGGCCGGCATCGCCATCGTCATCGTGCTCGATCAACTGCCGAAACTGATTGGCATTCACGTCGTGAAAGGATCGTTCTTTCATAACGTATATGCGCTCGCTGCCGGGCTTCCCCATGCGTCGATGGCGACAGTTGCCATGGGCGCACTGACGATCGCCGTGCTGGTCGCGCTCGAACACTGGTATCCGAAGTCCCCCGCCCCGCTCATTGCCGTGGCGCTCGGCATAGCGTGTGTCGCTTTCGCCGGCGTGCAGCGGTACGGCGTGGAGATCGTCGGCGAGATCCCGACCGGATTGCCTTCGTTCGTGATGCCCGATCTTTCCCTGATCGACGCGCTCTGGCCGGCGGCGGTGGGCATTGCCCTGATGAGTTTTACCGAAACGATTGCTTCAGGGCGCGCATTCGCGCTCAGCGGGGAACCCGTTCCGCTGCCGAACCGCGAACTGCTGGCGACGGGCCTGGGCAATGCGTTGGGCGCGCTGTTCGGCTCGATGCCCGCGGGCGGCGGGACGACCCAGACGGCCGTCAACCGGCTGGCCGGTGCGCACTCGCAACTGGCCGAACTCGCCACCGCGGCCGTGACGCTCGGCACCATGGTGCTGCTCGCGCCCGTCATCGGACTCATGCCGCATGCCACGCTCGCTGCCGTGGTGATCGTCTATTCGATCGGCCTGCTCAATCCGGAGGACTTCCGCGCGATCCTCGCCATCCGGCGCACCGAGTTTGTCTGGGCGGTCGTGGCGCTGGTGGGCGTCGTGCTGCTCGGCACGCTGCAAGGCATTCTGATCGCCATCGTCGTATCGCTGGTGGCACTCGCCCATCAGGTGTCCGATCCCCCTGTGTACGTGCTGCGGCGCAAACGCGGCACGAACGTATTCCGTCCGGTATCGGACGAGCATCCGGACGACGAGGACTTTCCCGGACTGCTGCTCCTGCGGCCCGAGGGGCGAATTTTCTTTCTCAACGCCTCCAACATCGTCCACAAGATCATGCCGCTCCTCGCCCAGACGCGCCCCAGGGTCATGGCGCTCGATATGCGGGCCGTATTCGATGTGGAGTACACAGCATTGAAGATGCTGACCGAGGCCGAGAAGAAGTGTCGCGAGAGCGGAATCGAAGTCTGGGTCGTGGGCCTCAATCCCGATGTCTTTGCCGTGCTCGAGAAGGCGCCGCTCGGCAGCGTGCTTGGACACGAGCGCATGTTTCTCAATCTCGAACAGGCGCTAGCCGCGTGGCGGGAGGCGCAGCATGCCATTGTGCGCGATGGCGTATCGTCTGCCAGTAGACACCCTGGACAGAGAACGCCTTGAGCGCTTATCTACTTTTTGCAAGAGGCCATATGAATACCACTACCCCGACACAGCAAACCGCGGCCGAAAAGCGCGAGCCCGTACTCAACACCGTCGAGCGCGTGACCGAACTGTGCTTTGGCCTGTACATGGCGTTGACTTTTGTCGGCGCCGTCAAGGCGGTCACAGCGGGCGAGGACGCCGGCCGCAAACTGTTCCTGGCCGCCCTCGGATGCAATCTCGCCTGGGGCCTCGCAGACGCCGTGATGTATCTCGTCCGCACGCTCGCGGATCGCGGACAGCGCCTGACACTCGCCCTGACCGTGAAACGCGAACCAGACCGCGCCGCGGCCGTGCGGGCGTTGCGCGACGCATTGCCGACGGCGCTGGAACCGCTCGTCGACGACGAAGAACTCGAGCTGATTCGCGCGCGCCTCGCCGCGGCGCCTACGCTGCCACCTCGCGCGCATTTCAAGCGCGATGACTTTCTTGGGGCAGTGAGCGTTTTTCTGCTCGTGGTCGTATCGACGTTCCCGGTTGCCCTGCCCTTTATCCTCGTGAGGGATCACATAGCGGCGCTCGTCATCTCACGCATACTCACGCTCGCGATGCTCTTCGCCGCCGGTTTCGCGCTCGGACGCTACACCGGCGCGGGCGCGATGAAAGCGGGCTTCGCGATGATGCTGCTTGGGATCGTGCTGACGATGGCGATCATTGCGCTCGGCGGCTAGCCGTCAGGCGACACGGCTTCGTTATCCGCGGTCATCGGCAGCCCGCACTGCGGCTGGCGATCACCGTCACCCCTGCCTGGAAGTGGATTTCGGCCACGAACATCGGAACGGATGTCTGCGTCGTGCCCGGTTGTTCGGAAGCCGGCGTGCCATACATGTTGTGCCAGTATTCGTAGCCAGGACCCAGGTACGCCGTGCGCGGATGGCCGGCGAACGATCCCCGTCCGGATGGATCTCGTAGACGATCGACCCATCAGGACGAACGACCACCCCCGCTGTGCGGCTAGCCCACCGTCCCTCGTCATGCGTGGGCGCTGGCCCTGCGAACCTTGGCCGGCCGGTCGCGCAGCAGCAATGGCATCAAGCGCCGGTTGGCTGTCTGCGCCGCCCACTCGCAGTATGCAGCGCTGCCGAGCACCCAGCCCTCGAGCGTCGCCCGCATCAGGTTATTGACCTCGGCTTCGTCGAGAGGCTGTGCGCCCAGGTCGCGGTAAGACTCGTGCCGTTCGAACGGCGTATCGCCGAGCGCGCGATAGAGCGGATGATCCTTGACGAACCTGTCGACACGCAGCCCGACGTGGTGCGTGTAGCTCGACCACGGATAGTTGCCCGGCTCGGCCACGAGGCGGTTGCGCACCGGCGCATGATCGATGACCTGGCTCGCGAGCAGGAAATAGCGGTCGGGTTCGATCACGGTTGCCCGGTACTCGCCACGCCACATCGCACCGCGGCGTCCATGGCGGCGGTTGAATGTCTCGACATAGCGACGGCAAACCGCCTGCATCGCCATGGCTACGCTCGACTCGTATGAAGGCGTGACGAGGAACTGCACCGCGTCGGGCATCAGCACCCACGCGTGGACTGCCAGATCGGCGACGCGCGCGGCGTCCGCGAGGCAGGCGAGGAAGTAAAGGTAGTCTCCTTCGTCGAGGAATGCGGGCCCTTTGAGCCCCTGCAAGATAACGTGCTGCGGTTGTTCTGGGACGTAGTGCCGTGCAAGCCGTGTCATGCTGAATTAACCGGAAATCCGATGTGGGGGAGCGATCCGACAGGTATCGATCGCCTGACGCTGCGTGAGTGGATCTACGATCAAATTCTATGGGCCGTGCGCGCACGTCTGCGTCGCGAACAGGCCTTTTTTATGGCCTCAATTCGCTGATTTGACGAGCGCAACGCGCGCATTTTTACGCCGCCGCTGAATAGCCGTCGAAGCGCGATCCGGCACCACTAAAGCGTAGCGATGAGGGTACGATGGTCGAAGCGACTGAAGTCGCAAAATTTATCCGCAGGACTCCGAATTATAGTGATGGGTCGAAGCCGAAGCCTTCGACGCGCCGAAACCCCGGCTAACCCGACCGGTTCAGTCGGCGCGCGACGACGCCGCCATGAACGCTTCGGCCTGCAGCGCGACGCGCCACGGCGTCCACGTCATCCCAAATGCCTGTTCCGCGCGGCGCGCGTCGAGCCGGATGTCCTGTTGCCACAGCCGCGCGAGCGAAGGCGGCAGCGGCGGCGGCACCTTCACGCCACCCAGTTTGCGCCCCGCGATCCCGGCGATCTTCAGCGCAGGCGCCCACAGCTTCGTTTCGAGTGCAAGACGCCGCGCACCGATCCGCTCCACGGGCGTCGCCCCCAAAATTCGCGCGTAGGCGACGAAGTATTCATTCCAGCGCGGCGCCTCGGCCATCGCCAGGTTGTAGGCCTGAGCGCCCGAAGCCGGCGTGCGCAGCGCAGCCAGCGCCGCCTGCACGACGTCGTCGATGTGGACGAGATTACTGCAACCGTCGCCGGCGGCGCCGAGGTCACCCAGGCGCCGCGCGCACAGCAGCTGCGCAATGCGCGCCGACCACTGCGGACTGCCGCCTCCGTAGATGCAACCCGGGCGCAGTATCGTGAGCGCGGGCAGCGCAGCGAGCAGTCGTTCCGACTCGACCTTCGCATGGCCATAGGGGCTCACGGCGTCGAGCGCCGCCGCTTCGTCGATACGGCCTTCGGCGGCGCCGTACACCGCCATCGAACTGAAGTGGACCACCGGCAGCGGCGCACCGCGTGACGCCAGCGCGGCCGCCAGCGCACGCGCATTCGCGACGATCGTCGCCGGCGCACCCGCCACGCAGTTGACCACGCCGTGCACGTCGGCCAGCGCGGCGGCGAGCGACGCGGGGTCCGCGGCATCGACACGGCGCAAGCCGCTTCCTTCCCTGCGCGAGGCGGCCACCGGCTCGGCCCATTCGGTACGGCTCAACGCTTTCACCAGATGGCGGCCGACGAAGCCGGTCGCGCCAAGAACGAGAATACGGGCTTTCATTACGCGGGTTCGGAAGGGTTTGCGATTGGAACGGGCAGCGCGCCGAGATCGGCGGCGCCCTTGAGGTGTTCGGCGAGCCGCAGTGCGAGCGCGACGATGGTCAAGGTCGGATTCGCCTGGCCCGAAGTCGGGAAGACCGCGGCGCCCGTCACATAGACGTTGTCCGCTTCGTGCAGCCGGCAGTCGGCATCGACCACGCTCGTGCGCGCATCGCGCCCCATGCGCGCCGTGCCGATGTGATGGCCGCCATAGGCTCCGTAGCGCGTCATTTCGGCCTCGACCTGCGCGGGGTCGTAGGTGAAACGGCCCACGCCCGCGCGCTCGACCTCGTGCGCAAGCGCGGCGAGCGCGCGGCTCACGGTCGCGACGTCCTGCTGCGTGTAGCGCCAGTCCACATGGATGCGGCGCAAGCCGAGTGCATCGGTTTCATCGCCGAGCGTGACGCGGCTCGCCGGATTGGGCTCCTGCTCCGCATGGAAGTCGAGCGAGAAACGCAGATTCGCAGGCCGCACGATCACCGAGGGGAACTTGCGCGCGGCCAGCGTGCGCCGCCGCAGCCAGTGCCATAGGAAACGCGCCGTGTTCGGCGCGTCCGCAACGACGTTTTTCGCGTGCGCGAGCGTGGAGCCCGCATAGCCTTTGGGTGTGCCGTCGTAGAGGCGCTTCGCGTATTCGTAGGGCACGATGCCGCGCGCGAGATACAGCGCGGAGAGGATGCCATTGCCGTGCCCGGCGTCCGGAATGCGCGGATGATGCAGGCGCGCAATGAAGTTGCCCGCGCGCAGCGCGTCTTGCTGTTCCGGGCGCAGCGCGAGGCGGCGGCGGCAATAGATGCCCTCTTCCGTCACCTCGTAGCCGTGCCACACGGACTGCGCCGCCGCGAGATCGAGCGTGCCGATCGTGCCCGCGAGATGGCTCATGTAATAGCGGCCCACCGCGTCGTGGGCGTTGCCGAGCCCCCCGCCGCTCGGCCCGGGGCTGTTGAGCAACAGGCGCGGCACTTCGAGACCGCCGGCCGCGAGCACGTAGGCGCGTGCGGCCACCTCGAACGTCGCGCCGCCCGTCGCGTCTTTCGTATTGAGCACGCGCACCTGGGCCGCGCCGACACGCCGCGTCGAACCCGCCAGCATCGGCAGGCGGCACAGGTTCGCATGCTGGAGCACACGCACGCCGCCTTTCGCCAGGCGCGCCCGGTAACGCTGACCGAAATCGGTCGGGCAGCTGAAGCGCTCGAGCGTGTGCGTCGAAAACACGTCGCTGGCAAAGCCACCGATCATCGGGCGCGGGGGCGCCGCGAACGCGCCTTCGGCCGTATAGGCGAATTCGCCCGCTTCGCACAGTGCGTTGGCTTGCGGGTAGTGGCGCAGCACATCGGCGAACGCGATCGGCCAGCCGCTGTGCGCGACGTAATCGCGCGCCTCGAAGTCGTGCGCGTCGAGCGGCATGCAGCGGCCGCCCCACAGCGTGGTCGAGCCGCCGAAGCGCCGCACGCGGTAGTTGTCCGGCGGCGGATGAAGCGCCGCATTCGCCACCGTGCCCGCGTACAGCTGCTGGGTGGCGGGCTCGGGCGCCTCGCCGCCGCTTTCCACCACGATTACGTCGAGCCCGCTCTTCTCCAGCGCGAGCGCGAGCGCAATGCCGGCGGCGCCGGCGCCCACGATGCACAGGTCCGCGTGCAGCGTCGTGCCGGCGGGAATCTCACGGGCGTCGGTGATCATCGTCTGTTATGTATGGGAAAGGGAAGACGGGCCGCGGCGATCGTAGCCGATCGCTCGCGTGCAACCAACGGCGCCAGCCGAGAAATTTCAGACGCATCCCGATTTTTGTCTCTAAAAAAACACTGTTGTATTACCCGCAGCACCGACACAGCAGTAAGATTCCGTCTGAAGTCCAAAACGCCTTGGCAAAAGCCAGGAGACCAGAAAAAACATAACGTACGTCGCATGACGGGGTGGCACGACGCCGGTTCAACGGGCGCCGTGCGTGGCTCACGTCGTGTACGCACGTCGGGGTCACAAAAACAACATGAGTACGCCTTACATAACAGCGGCGCCGCAGGCGGCCGCACGGGGTGTCTTCAAGCCGAGCATTCCCTTGTTCGGTCTCAACATCGCCGCCGTGTCGTTCGACACCGCGCTCGACGTGCTTTGCACCGCCGCCTTGCAGCGCGACGGCCGGGCGCGTGTCGCGGTCACGCCGAACGTCGACCACGTGGTGCGTCTCGACACGCAGCCCGATCTTCATCGTCTCTACCGCACCGCCGACTTCCTGTTCGCGGACGGCATGCCCGTTGTCTGGGCGAGCCGCCTGTTCGGCGCGCCGCTGCCGGAACGCGTGACCGGCGCGGACCTGTTGCCCGCCCTGTGCGAGCGCGCCCACGCAGCCGGCTGGAAAGTGGTGGTGGTCGGCGGCCGCCCGGGTCACGAAGCCACGCTCCTGAATGGCTTCGCGCAGCACTATCCGGGCCTCGACGTCGAGGTGATCGCACCTTCCATGACGTTCGATCCGACCGGCCCCGAGGGCGATGCGGTGGCCGGGCGCGTGCGCGCGGCCGCGCCCGATATCGTGTTCGTGTGCCTCGGCATGCCCAAGCAGGAACGCTGGGCCCTGCATCACGCGAGCAAGCTGCCGGGCGGCCTCATGCTGTGCGCCGGGGCGGCCGTCGAGTTTGCCGTCGGCCTGCAGCAACGCGCCCCCGTGTGGATGCAGCGCTGTGGACTCGAATGGTGCTGGCGCATCAAACAGGACCCCGCGCGCCTGTGGCGCCGGTACCTCGTGGACGACCGCCGCTTCTTCGCCATCCTGTGGCGTCACTGGCGCATGGCGCGCACGCAGCAGCGCGCGGCGTAAGGCCGCCGATGCGGACGCGGCCGGCTCATGTTCGGCCACGTCTCGCGCGGCGCAGGCTTCAAACCGCATTGCGGCCCGAGACGATCGACGGGATCGTCTTCAGCAGGATCTGCAGGTCGAGCCACAGCGACCAGTGCGTGATGTAGTAACGGTCGTACTCCACGCGGCGCTGCATCTTGTCGGGCGTATCGGTCAAGCCACGCAACCCGTTGATCTGCGCCCAGCCGGTAATGCCCGGCTTCACGCTATGGCGCAGCATGTAGCCGGGAATCAGCTGCCGGTACTCTTCGTTGTGCTCGGCCGCGTGCGGACGCGGACCCACGAGACTCATCGAACCGCCCAGCACGTTGAAGAGCTGCGGCAACTCGTCGAGCGAAGTCCGGCGCAGATAGCGCCCCACGGCCGTGATCCGGTCGTCGCCGCTGCGGGCCTGGCGCACGCCCTGCTCTTGTGCATCGCCCTCGTTCTCCGCCGCGACGCGCATCGAGCGAAATTTGTGCACGACGATCGCCCGGCCGTGCTCGCCGTTGCGGCGCTGCCTGAACATCACCGGGCCCGGCGAATCGAGCCGGATCACCAGCGCGATCGCGAGCATGACGGGCCACAGCAGCGCGAGCAGCAACGCCGCGCCGGCAATGTCGACCGCGCGCTTGAGCATGCGCGAGAGCCCCAGAATCGGCACGTCGTGCAGTGCCAGCAGCGGCACGCCGGCCAGGTCCGCTCCGGTCGTCGCGACGTCCTCCAGGTAATGCAGCTCGGGCACGAGATAGATCGCAGCCGTCGAATCGTAGAGGCGCGTCACGATGTCGGCCGTGATGTCCTTCACTTGCGTTGCGTCGGCTCGCGCCATCGCGGCCTGCCCCATCGCGAGGAACACGATCTCATAGTCGTTCGCGAGGATGCGCATGGCGGCGTCTTCATAGCGGCCGAGATACGGCGGCAGCGTTTCCCCGTCACGCGGCGTGGCAGGCGCATCGTTGTAATAGCCCACCACGTGAATACCGAGAATCGGCGAACGCTGCAGGCGCAGGTTCAGCTTGCGCGCCTCGCGGCCCATCCCGAAGAACACCGCGCGGCGCAGGTTGCCGGGCGCGTTGTTGACGCTGTGGGCCACGCCGCGCAATACAGCCAGGCCGACGAGTTGCAGCGGCAGCGCAATGGCAGCCCACTGGACGACCAGCGTACGCAGGGCCGTCGTGCCGCTATCGCCATGCGTCGCGAACAGCAGCACCATGAGCGCGACCGGCAGCCGGCACCAGCGCCATGCGCCGCGGCCCAGCATCCACCAGAGATGACGCGCGCTGGCAACCAGGTGAAAGCGCGCAAACACGACGAACGCGGCCACGGCGAACGCCCCGGTCAACGCCCGCGTGTACGGCGTATCGCCGGTCTGTCCGCGCAGCAACAACAGCGCCACGAGCGCGCCCGTATTGAGCGCCGCGCTGATGACACCGACCAGCGCCATAAAGAGGCGGTGATGGTGGGTCGACTGGGTGGACATGACGGGTTCGGCCAGTATGTGCGACTGTTTTATACGCCTGATTGGCATGACGGCGGGATTAGACCGCGAGGGGAATGACCGTCTGCGCAAGGCGCAACAGCAGCAAGCGGCGGCAGTCGATTCGCCCAAAAGGCGAAACCCGAGTCTCAAACGCTTGCGATTAAACACACGAACCGAACGTACGCGCTTTTTTAAACATGGAGCGCTATTCGTAGTGCAAGACGGCCGCTCCCCGTCGGCCTGACGGCGCAGACTCCTGATCCGGCAGCGCGAGTGGTCTAGATTCGCGCCAATAGCCCGGAATGGAGAACGGCCATCCCAATTCGCGCGTATCTTACCAGCGCATTATGAATTTGCGTGATCCGGAAAGATAGCGCCGTGAAAACGCGCGGTATCGTGGCGAATTTGCCGATGCGGCTGATTTAACGCCGCCGTAATTAGTAGGGTAGGTTCGGGGCTTCAATAAAAATGAATAGCGATTTCTTGCGCGCGAATGGGGCGAATTATGTTCGCGCAAACGTTTGTTCAAGCGAATCGAAATGCGCGGGAGCGCCCGGCGTTATCGCCGGGGCTGCTGCGCCGCGTTCGAGCATCCAGTGGCTCGCTCAGTGGCCCGCATAAATCGACCGCTCGCCGACGCTGGCCACGACCGGCGCACCCGCGTCCGAGCTGCCCGTCATCGCCACGCCGCCGACCGCCGTGCTGCCCGGCGCGGCCTGCTGGTTCTTTTGCGCCTGCTCCTTGGCCACGATCGCCTCCGCGTGCTGGATGTCATCCGGGTAGTTGACGTCCTTGGCCACAGGACGATACCCCGCCTGCTCCAACCGCACGAGATCGTCGATCACCTGGGCGCGCGTGACCGGCGCGTTGGCCGGGTCGGCGGGGGTGGCGGTCTGTGCGAAAGCGGCAGCGGGAGCGGCCAGGGCGCAGGCAACGAGCAATGTGGAAACGAGTGCTTTCATGGTGTTCACCTCTCAATGAATGGCCGCTGCATCGGGAAGGGATGCCGCCTCAGCCACCCTCGGCAATGTCGCGAAGGTTGAACGCATTCTGGTCGCGCGGCGCTGACCCAAAGCTGACCTGCTGATTACGAGTTCGTTATCTGGGCGCAGCGCGCCCCCTGCGGCCAGCGTGCTTGCGCGGCAAAGATGACAAATCCGTAATGTCGAGGTCAGGACCGGGTAAGCGCGCCCTCCCGATACTTGCGCCACTCCCGCCTCAACCCGGACCCCGTCATGTGGATCGTCAAACTGGCTCTCAGACGGCCTTACACGTTCATCGTGCTGGCCGTACTGCTTTTCATCCTCGGGCCGCTCGCCATCATGCGCACGCCCACGGACATTTTTCCGAACATCAATATCCCGGTGGTCAGCATCGTCTGGACCTACAACGGCTTCTCCGCTGAGGACATGGCGCACCGCATCACCTCGAACTACGAGCGCGCGCTGACTTCGGACGTGGACGACATCGAGCACATCGAATCCCAGTCGCTCAACGGCGTGTCGGTCGTGAAGGTGTTCTTCCATCCTGGCGCCGACATCAACCGCGCGATTGCCGAGGCCGCGTCCAACTCCGCGTCGATCCTGCGTGTGCTGCCGCCCGGCACGCTGCCGCCGAACATCATCACGTACAACGCCTCCACGGTGCCGGTGCTGCAACTGGGCCTGTCCAGCGCGACGTTGCCCGAGCAGTCGCTTTACGACCTCGGCAACAGCTTCATCCGCACGCAGCTCGCGACCGTCCAGGGCGCGGCCGTGCCGCTGCCCTACGGCGGCAAGATCCGCCAGATCATGGTGCAGCTCGATCCGAAAGCGTTGCAGGCCAAAGGTCTTGCACCCGCGGACGTCGTCAACGCCGTGAACGCGCAAAACCTCATCCTGCCCGGCGGCACGGCGAAGATCGGTTCGCGCGAATACAACGTCGAGATGAACGGCAGCACGCAAACCGTCGCGGCGCTCAACGACCTGCCCATCAAGACCGTGAATGGCAGCGTGGTGTATGTGCGCGACGTCGCGCACGTGATCGACGGTTACGCCCCGCAAACGAACATCGTGCGCGCGGACGGCAAACGCGCGGCACTCCTTACGGTCGAAAAGACCGGCAGCGCCTCGACGCTCACGATCATCCAGCAGGTGAAGGCCATGCTGCCGACGATCGCCGCGGGCCTGCCGAGTGCGCTCAAGATCACCCCGCTCTCCGATCAGTCCGTGTTCGTGAAGTCGGCGATCTCGGGCGTGGTGCGCGAGGCGCTCATTGCGGCTTGCCTCACCGCCGCGATGATCCTGCTCTTTCTCGGCAGCTGGCGCGCCACGCTCATCATCGCCGTGACGATTCCGCTCGCCGTGCTCACGTCGCTCATCGCGCTCGCGGCGCTCGGCGAGACCATCAACATCATGACGCTCGGCGGCCTCGCGCTTGCGGTCGGCATCCTCGTTGACGACGCCACCGTCGCTATCGAAAACATCACGCATCATCTGGAGCGCGGCGCGCCGCTGCACGACGCCATTCTCAACGGCTCCGGCGAGATCGCCGTGCCGACGTTCGTCTCGACGCTCTCCATCTGCATCGTGTTCGTGCCGATGTTCCTGCTTTCGGGCGTGGCGCGCTATCTGTTCGTGCCGCTCGCCGAGGCCGTGGTGTTCGCGATGTGCGCGTCGTACTTCTTCTCGCGCACGCTGATTCCCACGCTCGCCATGTATCTGCTGCGCGCGCGTAAGCCTGACGCTGCGCCCAGGCGCGGCATCGCCGGTGCGTTGACGCGCTTTCAGGCGGGCTTCGAACGACGCTTCGAAGCGGTGCGCAACCGCTATCGCGCGCTGCTTCAGGCGGCGATTGCGCAGCGCCGCCGATTCGTGGTGCTGTGGCTCGCGCTGTGCCTCGGCTCGCTCGTGCTCGTGCCGTTCACCGGCCGCGACTTCTTCCCCGCTGTCGATACCGGCGAAATCCGCCTGCACCTGCGCGCGCCTACCGGCACGCGCATCGAGGAAACGGCCCGCATTACCGACGAAGTCGAAGCGAAAATCCGCAGCGTGATTCCGCCCGCCGAACAGGCCGCGGTGCTCGACAACATCGGCGTGCCGGTGAGCGGCATTAACCTCACGTATGACTCGTCGGACCCCATCGGCCCCGAAGACGCAGACGTCCTCATCACGCTCACGCCGAAGCACCAACCCACCGCGCAATATGTCGCGAAGCTGCGCAACGTGCTCAACGCCTCGTTTCCGGGCGTGACCTTCGCGTTCCTGCCCGCCGACATCGTGAGCCAGATCCTGAACTTCGGCCTGCCTGCGCCCATCGACGTGCAGATCGTCGGCAACAAGCTCGCGCAAAACCGCGTCGTGGCGAATCATCTGCTCGACCAGATGCGTGGCGTGCGCGGCCTCGTCGACGCCCGCATCCAGCAGCCCGGCGACGAGCCCACCATCAACGTCGACGTGGACCGCACGAAGGCGTTGCAAGCGGGCCTCACGCAGCACGACGTGGCGCAGAACCTGCTCATCGCGCTCTCGGGCAGCTCGCAAACCACGCCCAACTTCTGGCTCGATCCGAAGAACGGCGTGAGCTATCCGCTCGTGACCGAGGTGCCGCAATACGATATCCATTCGCTGCAAACACTCGCCAATATTCCGCTGACGACGTCGCAATCCGTCACGTTCTCGCCGCAAAACCAGCTCGGCACGCTCGGCACGGTCTCGCGCAGCTCGCAGGAAGCCGTGGTGTCGCACTACAACGTGCAGCCCGTGCTCGACATCTTCGCGTCGACACAGGGACGCGACCTGGGCGGCGTCGCCTCCGATGTGAACCGCCTCGTGAACGCCGCGCGCGCGCAACTGCCGCCTGGCTCGTCGATCGTGATGCGCGGCCAGGTGCAGTCGATGAACGCCTCGTTCAGCGGCCTCGCAGCGGGCCTCGTGTTCGCCATCGCGCTCGTGTACCTGCTGATGGTCGTGAACTTCCAGTCGTGGCTCGATCCGCTCATCATCGTGAGCGGTCTGCCGGCCTCGCTCACCGGGATCGCGTGGATGCTGTTCGTCACGCAGACCACGCTCAGCGTGCCGGCGCTCACGGGCACGATCCTCTGCATGGGCATCGCCACGGCCAACAGCATTCTCGTCATCAACACGGCGCGCGAGTCGCTCGCCGCGGGCATGGAGCCGCTCGCCGCCGCGCTCGATGCGGGCTTCAACCGCTTTCGCCCGGTGCTCATGACGGCGCTCGCGATGCTGATCGGTATGTTGCCGATGGCGCTGGGTCTCGGCGACGGCGGCGAGCAGAACGCGCCGCTCGGGCGCGCCGTGATCGGCGGCCTCGCGGTCGGCACGCTTTCCACGCTCGTGTTCGTGCCGGTCGTGTTCGGCATGGTGCATGGCTGGCTCGCGCAACGCCGCGCCGCGCGCGATGCCAGCAACGATGCGCAAGCCGATACAACCACTCACGTTGAATAAGGATTCCATAATGAAATCGCAGACACCGCACGAAGAACGCGATGCCGCGGCGCGAACCGCAACGCGAGGTCGCTCGGCTGTCGTCGTCGGCCTGACCTGCCTCGCTATCGCCGCGGCGCTCCTCACGGCGGGCATCGTACCGCGCCTCCAGGCGCGCACGGCGCAAGCGCAGCAGGTCGCGGCGCAGCGTGAGCTGATCGTCTCCACCCTCACGCCCACGCGCGCACCCGTCACGCAGGACCTGTTGCTGCCCGGCTCGGTGATGTCCTGGGCGGACGCGTCGATCTACGCGCGCACGAGCGGGTACGTGCAGCACTGGTACGCGGATATCGGCGCGCACGTGAAGGCAGGCCAGACGCTCGCGCAGATCGACACGCCCGAACTCGATGCGCAACTCCAGCAGGCGCGCGCCGACGAAGCCACCGCACAGGCCAACTATCGCTTCGCCAGCAGCACGGCGCAGCGCTGGCAAACGATGCTGCAGACGCAATCGGTCTCCGAGCAGGACGCCCAGGCGAAAACGAGCGATGCCGCCGCGAAACTGGCCACGCTCCAGGCGGCGCAGGCCAACGTGGCGCGGCTGCAGGAGCTGGTTTCCTACCAGAACGTAACGGCGCCTTTCGACGGCGTCATCACGGCGCGCAACGTGCAAGTAGGCGCGCTCGTCACCGCGGGCGGCACGCCCGGCCTCGCCACGATGCCAGGCGAGCTGTTCCATCTCTCGCAGACCGACCGGCTGCGCGTGTATGTGGACGTGCCTCAGGACGACGCGAGCCTCGTCACGCCAGGCACGGCAGTCTGGCTGACGACGCAGCAATATCCGGGCCGCCGTTTCGAAGCCAGCGTGGCGCGCAGTTCGAACGTGATCGATCCCGTGAGCCGCACGTTGCACGTGGAAGTCGATGTGGACAATCACGACGGCGCGCTGATGCCCGGCGCCTACGCGCAGGTGCACCTCGCGCTCACGGCGGCCGCGCCGGCGCTCGAACTGCCCGTGAGTGCGCTGCTGTTTCGCCCGGACGGCGTGACCGTCGCGGTGGTGGATGCAAAGAGCATGGTGCAATTGCGCAAGGTGACCATCGGCCGCGACTTCGGCACCTACGTGGAAATCGCCACCGGACTCGCGCCGACCGATCGCGTCATCAACAATCCCGGCGACGCCATTGCGAGCGGCCAGAGCGTGCGCGTGGCGGCAGCCTCGACGGCTGCGCAAGCGAAAGCGTAAGCGAGGCTCATCATGTTCGAACGCCCTCTCCCTGCGCTGCGCCGGATCGTCGTCGCCTTCACCGCAGCATCGCTCGCGGCGTGCACCACGTTGCCGCACTACAGCGTACCCTCGACGGACGTGCCTGCGCACTTCGCGACACAAACGACGCAACCCGCAGCGGCACCCGGCTGGACCGTCGCCGCGCCCGCCGACGCCCAAACGCGCGGCCCATGGTGGACGCTCTTCGGCGACAACGACCTCGACCAGCTCGAAGCCCGCGTGGACGTGTCGAACCAGAGCGTGCGCCAGGCCGTTGCCAATCTCGAAGCCGCGCGCGCGATGATCGACTATCAGCGCGCGGGCTATGCGCCGACCGTCACGGCGGATGTGGCGGCGCAGCGTTACCGGACCTCGCAGAATCTCGTGGACCATTCGCTTGCGGGCAAGACGATTCCCGATTACTCGACGGGCCTCACGGCAAGCTGGGAACCCGACCTGTTCGGGCGCGTGAAGGACGCGACCACCCAGGCCCACGCCAACGCCCAGGCCACGCAAGCCGACCTCGAATCGGTGCGCCTTTCGGTTGCGAGCCAGCTGGCGACGGATTACTTCGATTTGCGTTCGCTCGATCGCCAGAAGAAGCTGCTCGACGACACCGTGAGCGCCTACACGGCGGCGCTGCGCATCGTGCAGCAGCAGCTCGCCGACGGCGCGATCGACGCCTCCGCCGTCGCCCAGGCACAGACCCAGCTCGAGAGCGCGCGCACGGCGGATAGCGACATCGACGTGCAGCGCGCGCAGCTTCAGCACGCCATCGCCACGCTGATCGGCGTGCCCGCTTCGACGTTCAGTCTGCCGCCGCGTGTCGATCCCGCCGCCGTGCCGTCGATTCCCGCAGGGGTGCCCTCAGCGCTACTCGAACGGCGTCCCGACATCGCGGCCGCGGAGCGGCGCGTGGCGGCGGCCAATGCCGGGATCGGCGAGGCGCGCGCGGCCTTCTATCCCGATCTCACGCTCTCCGCGACGGCGGGCCTCGAAAGCACGTTCTTCGCGCCGTGGCTGAGCGCGCCCAGCCTCTTCTGGTCGCTCGGCTCGCAACTGGCGGGCACACTCTTCGACGGTGGCCGGCGCGACGCCACGCTCAAAGGCGCGAACGCACAATACGATGCGGCAGTAGCCGGCTACCGGCAAACCGTGCTGACGGCGTTCCAGCAAGTCGAAGACAACCTGAGCGCGCTCGACACGCTAGCGAGCGAAGCGCAAAGCCAGCAGCGCGCCACCGCCGCCGCGCAACTCTCGCTCAGGCTCACCACCAACCGCTACCAGGCGGGCGCGGTGAACTATCTCGACGTCGTGACGGCGCAGACCATCGCGCTCTCGAACGAACGCAACGAGGAGCAGATCGCGGCAAGGAGGCTCGATGCGAGCGTGCATCTGCTGGAGGCGCTCGGCGGCGGCTGGGACCGCGCGGCGCTGAGCGACCTGAGCGCTAGGAACGGGCGAACGTCAGGATGAACCGCGTGCTTGCCGCGTCGCTTTCGGCGCGCGCCGAGCCGCCGTGCAGCGCCATGATCGTGCGCACGATCGCGAGCCCCAAACCCGCCGAAGCACCCGCACGCGCCTCGCGATGGCGCGACGCATCCGCGCGATAGAAGCGATCGAAAATGCGTTCCATCAGCGCGGCTTCGATCGGCGTGCCCGGATTGGCCACCGTGACCTCGACGGCCCGTGGCGTCTGCTCGACGCTCAGCGTGATCGCCGCGCCGCGCGGCGTATAGCGCAGCGCATTGGCGAGCAGGTTGCCCACGGCGCGCCGGAACAGCTCCTTGTCCGCGCGCAGGCGGCCCTCGCCCTCCACGCGGATTAGCACGCCCGCCTCGTCGGCGAGACCTTCGAAGTAGTCGGCAATCTGCGTGAGCGCATCGTGCACGTCGAACTCCGCGAGTGTCGTCATGAACTGCGGGTGCTCCGCACGCGCGAGAAAGATCACGCTTTCGATCATGCGCGAAAGCCGTTCGCATTCCTCCAGATTCGATTCGAGCAACGCCTCGTATTCGGCCGTGGTGCGCTCGCGTGCGAGCGCCACTTCGTTCGCGCCGCGCAGGTTGCCGAGCGGCGTACGCATGTCATGCGCGAGATCCGCCGTGTATTGCGACATCCGCTCGAAGCCCCCGTGCAAACGGTCGAGCATGGCGTTGAGCGATTTCGTGAGCGCTTCGAGCTCGCTCGGCGCGCGTTCGACTTCGATGGGCGTATCGAGCCGGTCGACCGTGACCGTGGCCGCGCGCGCCGCCATCTCGCGCAGCGGACGCAGCGACTCGCGCACGAGCAGCCAGCTCATGAGGAACGCGAGCAGCATGCCCGCCAGGCCGAAACCGTAGAGCCGCTCGCGATAGTGATCGAGCAGCTGCCAGCGATCGGTCATGTCGCGTGCGATGACGATGGTGACGGGCGTGCCGTCCGCCAGCGCGGCGTCGGTAGCGAGTCCGCGCACGGGTACGCCGCGCGCGTTGCGCCATGCCACCACGTCGCCTTCGGTAATGCGTTGCGTCGGCGGGAGACGCCGCGCGAGCGCCGCTTCTGGAAACGCCGCGTCTGCAATGCCCGCCGTGTTGTGCTCGACCAGTTGCGCACCGCCGGTACCGAGTATTTCCATGGAAAGCGCGGGATTGCCGAGCACCTGGCTCGTGAGCCGCTCCGCATGTTCGCGCACGTCGTGCTCGTTGTGCAGTTCCTGCGCGAGGCGGCGCGTGTGGCGCGAAATCAGCACAATATCGAGGTCGTCCTGCTGCTTCACCTCGCGGTCCAGCGTGAAATAAAGCGTGCTGCCCACAAGCGCGAATACCGCGAGCGTGGTACCCGCGAAACTCAGCGCGAGGCCTGTGGCGAGCGAGCGCACAGCCATGCGCGGCATCAGGCGTTCCCTTTGATTTCGGCGACGTAGCCCACGCCGCGCACCGTGTGGATCAGCTTGACGTCGAACGCGTCGTCCACCTTCGCGCGCAGGCGGCGGATGGCGACTTCCACGACGTTCGTGTCGCTGTCGAAGTTCATGTCCCACACGTATGAGGCGATCTGCGTGCGTGTGAGCACTTCGCCCTGGCGGCGCACGAGCAGCTGCAGCAGCGAGAACTCCTTCGGCGTGAGGTCGATGCGCGTGGCCCCGCGTTTCACGCGCCGGCGCGTGACGTCCACTTCGAGGTCGCCGAGCAGCAGCACGTCGCTCTCGCGCGGGGGGCCGCGGCGGGCCAGCGTGCGCACGCGCGCGAGCAGTTCGACGAAGGCGAACGGCTTGACGAGGTAGTCGTCCGCGCCCAGCTCGAGGCCCTTCACGCGGTCGCTGATGTCGTCGCGCGCGGTGAGGAACAGCACCGGCGTGGTGTGCGTGGCGCGCAGCGTCTTGAGCACCGTCCAGCCGTCCATTGCGGGCAGCATGACGTCGAGCACGATCACGTCGTACGCCGCCTCTTTCGCGAGAATCAGGCCTTCCGCGCCGTCCGCCGCGACATCCACGGCATAGCCGGATTCCTCGAAGCCCTTCTTCAGATACGCGCCGGTCTTCGGCTCGTCTTCGATTACGAGAATGCGCATCGCCGTTCAATTTTGAGTGTGTCCGGCTCAATTGTATGCGCTCCCTGGCCCGCTGCGCCTATCGCTGTGCATCCTGCATACGGTAACGCTGCGTGGCTTCGTCGAGCGCCGCGCGGGTCACGCGCACGAGCGAGGCGTCGACAGCCGCCAGCAGGTGCTTGCGCGAGCCGCCGCGATCCCATGCGGCGGGGCCCGTGCGGCCGCCGCCCTTCGTCGCGATGACGAAGCGCTCGCGCCGGCCCTTGAGCCAGCGCCCGACGATTGCTTCTGCGAGTCCAACCTGCTCGGACGATGGGTAGATATCGGCCGTATCGATGAAGTCCACGCCTTTGTCGGCCGCGCCATCGAGAATCGCGCGGGAGGTTGCCTCGTCGGTCTGCGCGCCGAACGTCATAGTGCCGAGGCACAGACGCGCCACGGTCAAGCCGGTCGCGCCGAGCTTGCGATATTGCATGAGCGGAAAGCGTGAAAAGACTGGAGGGAATGGGGCGCCCGCAGGCTGCCCCGTCAATGCCACCTAAAGGCGCCTGGACCGCGCCAGTCAGAACTTGTGCATGATCCCCGTCTCGACGAGCGTCTGGTTCCTTCCCGACGAAGGCGAAGCCGTATAGATCTGCGCGTACGTGCCCGGACCGCTTGCTCGCTGGTAGATGCCGATGAGATACAGCTCGGTGCGCTTCGAGAGCAGGTAGTGGCCCGCGAGATCGAGCTGGTTATAGTGCGTGGAGCGCCCGATCGAATAGTTGCCGAGCGTGTAGACATACGAGAGCCCGACTTCCACGAACGGCGTGAAGAGCTTGTACGCCGATGCCTCGAAGTTCTGCAGGCGCAATCCCGTCGAATCGGAATAGTTGAACAGCACGTTCGTATAGTTGCCGAGCACGTGGAACGAACCGAAGTCGTAGCTGCCGCCCACGCCCATGATGCGCTGCTGATTGGTGCCCGCGCCCGTCGGGCTCGTGACGAACGGCGAGCTGAAGCCCCAGCCCGTGCTGTCGACCGCGCCGCTCGTGGTGTTCGAGGGCACCGCGTTGCTGCGCCGGTTGAACTGCGTGAACGCCGCACCGACCTTGAGCGGGCCGCGCGCGTAGGTCATCGCACCGCTGAACCCGTTGTTGTTCGAGAACTGTGTCGAGTTCGAGAACGCATAGCTGCCCGCGAACGAGAAGCCCGAGTAGGTGGGCGAGGCATAACGCACCGCGTTGTTGAAGCGGTTCGTGAAGAACATGTTGTCGTTGTCGCCAATGTGCGCGCCGTACCCTGCGAAGACGTTCGAGGCCGTGGCGAACCACATGGTGTTCGTCATTTCCTCGTACTGGCGACCCATCGTGACCGTGCCCGCCCGGTCGTTGCTCAGGCCCACATACGCCTGGCGACCGAAGATGCCGCCGTTGAGCATCGCGCCGTTCGTGATGTTGAAGCCGTTTTCCAGCGTGAAAATGGCCTTGGTGCCCCCGCCGAGATCTTCCACGCCGCGCAGGCCGAAACGCGGCGGCATCATGCCCGCATTGGAAAGCGCAAAAAGATGATTGCCCTTCGCGTTGCTCACGTATTCCAGCGACGTCGAAATCACGCCATAGAGCGTCACGCTGCTCTGTGCGTGTGCCACGTCCACGCCCACTGCGCCCAGCAGCAATCCCGCAACCGCGCTGGATACCAGGATCGCTACGCGCGTGCGTTTGACTGCCAATTCTCCTTGCTTCATTTCGTCTCCTTAGTCATGCTGATTGTTATGTTTAGTACCTGGATCGCCCGGCCCCCTTGCACCGGGGGCCGCCTTCCCCGACTCAGTTTCCCCCGGCCGCGGAAGCTGGCGCCGAACCGGACGCCTGAGCGCCGCTCTCCTCGCTGCGTGGCGCTGCGCGCCCCCAGATCGGCAACGGTACGAGCTGCAGCAAGGTTGCGATCACAACGAGTCCGATACGCACGGTCCAGCCGCTCTCGTAGAAGCTTGCGAAAATCGCGGGCGGCCCGAGCAGCACGCCGAGATAGGTCGCCTGCGCAACGAGGCCGCTCGTCGCGCCCATCGTCGCGAGGCTCGGCGCGGCCGCCGGCACCATCGTCCAGATGAGGCCGTTCAGCAGGCCGATGCCCACCGAGAACACGCACACCGCCGCGACCGCGCCGCTCAGGCCCGTCACCGGCAAATAGAGGCCCACCCCGCCGGCGAGCGCGACCACGCCGCCGACCGACGCGATCAGGCGCGCACTCGTGCCCCCCTTGAGCAGATGCCCGACCGACAGGCAGCCGACGCACACGAAAACTTCCGCCACCGTGCCCACGCCGGCCGCCGTGCGAATCGCCACGCCAAAGGTTTTCGCGAGATACACGGTGAGCGCGGCCATGATGCCGGTCTGGATGAACGCCGAAGCCCCCGAAGCCAGCGCCACGCGGTAGGGCCGCGGGCTCTTCACCACGGTCCAGATGTCGGCAAGCCGGCGCGCGGCCATCTGCTGCGTCTTGGCCGGCAGCAGGAAGCCGGCGAGCGCGAGCGCCGCCATCAGGATGGCATGCCCGCCGAAGGCCCAGCGCCACATTTCGCCGCGTTGCGCGAGCGGTGCCACAACGCTGAGCGTGAGCCCGATACCGACCGCCGTATGCGAGGTCCAGAGGCCGAGCGCGATGCCGCGGCGCGCACCGCTCGTGGTGCGCATGATGAGCGTGACGGCGCCCACCGTGAGCGAAAGATAGCCCACGCCTTCGAGCAAGCGGCTCGCGAACAGCATGTTCACGTCGTGCGCCGCCACCACGCCGAGGTTGCCCGCGAGTGCGAAGAGCGAACCGCCCACGATCACGCGCTTGTCGCCGATACGGTCGACGAGCCAGCCGCCGAACAGGGCCAGCACGGCCGTGATGAGCGAGGGGATGGAAATCACCCAGCCAGCCGCCGCATGCGAAAGACCGAACTGGTGCGCGATGTCGCCGATCACGGGCACCGACTGCGTGACGAGCGAGGTCGCCACGGTCCCGTAGAGATAGAGCAGGATGATGCAAGGCCAGCCGCCAGGGGTCAGCATGTTGTGTCTCCGATATCGATATGTGTGTTCTGTGTTGCTAGTGCGCGCCGGCGAACCGCACATTATGGGGCACCGCCGCGCGCATCACTCGTGCCCCGATTGCCTAATTCCAGCCCAGCAACCGGCACAGGTTGCCGCCCATCACGGCCGCACGATCGGCAGCGGACAGCCAGGCGAGCGTCTCGCTGAAGTGCGTCACGCACTGGCGGTACGGGTGATGCAGACGCGAAAGGTCGCTGCCCCAGACGATGCGCTCGGCGCCGAACGCGTCGAAAACCTGCCGCAATGGCGCCTCGATCGAGCGGAACGGCCAGGGATCGAGCGCATAGTCGCCCACGCCCGCCGCTTTCACGTGCAGGTTGGGGTGTTGCGCGAGCGCCAGCAATTCGGGCAGATGGTCGAACGCAGCCGGGCCGCTCGCGCCGCGCGGCACGCCCAGGTGATCGACGATCAGGCGCAGGCGCGGAAAGCGCCGTGCAATGGCGTGGGCCTCGCCTAGCGCGCCCGGTACGTGCAGCGCGACCACGAGCCCGCTTTCCTGCGCCACCGGCCACACGCGCTCGTAACGGCCTTCGAGCAGCGGCGCCAGGCGCTCAGGCGTGTTGAACAGGAAGCGTACGCCGAGCATGCCCGGCTCGTCGCGCCAGCGCTCGATGGCGGCGGCCGGGTCCGTCACATCCGCGCCCAGCAAGCCCATGACCGCGAAACGCTCCGGCTCGGCCTGCGCGAGCGCGAGCGAATAGGCGTTGCCCTGCGGGTCCCACAGCGGCGGCACGAGCAGGACGCGGTTCACGTCCGCGCGCGCCATCTCGTCCACGAGCACGTCGCGCGTGATCGGCGTGCGGCGGTGATGACCCGTCGAATCTCCGCTCACCCATGCGTGCACCTGGGCATCGACAATTTGCATGCTATTTCTCTTTTATTTCGTAGTGGATTACCGGATTGACGACCGTTGCGCGTGCATGGATCAGTCGCCGAACAGGCTGCCCGCGCCCGCAATGCGGCCTTGCCAGCCCGCCAGACGCAGCACCGCCCACAACGTCGCCTGATTACTCGTGACGACCGGCATGCCAAGCGCGGCCTCCAGCTCGTGCGCGGCCTCGAATGCGCGCACGTTCGCGCACGAGAGCAGCACCGCACCGATGTCCGCATCGATCTGCTCGCGCACGATTGCCGCAATGCGCGCCGGCGTCATGAGCGCGGCCTCTTTCGCGTCGGTGAAGCCGAGCGATACCGTGCGCGCCACCGCATGTCCCGAGGCTTCGAGCGACTCGCGCTCGATGCGCGAGAACTCGTCGGCGAACGGGCACACGTGCAGCAGGCGGTCGGCGCGCAGCGCCGTGAGCGCTTGCTTGATCGCGACCATCGTGTTCGTGGCGGGCAGGCCGAGACGCTCGCCCACGCGCGTGGCGAGCAATGCGTCGCCTTGCGCGCCGTGCGCCACGCTCGCGCCCGTGCAGTTGAACACCACGGCGTCGGGCGAAAGGTCCTTCAGGTATTCCGCTTCCTCGGCGGCTTCGAGCCAGGCCCCCTGCAGACTTTCCATCGTCACGCGTCCCCCCTCCTTCCTCAGGCGGATGCGATGCACGTGATACGAAACGTCCTCGGGGCAGAACAGACGGAAATCGTCTTCGGCGATCGTGTTCAGTGAAGGCACCACCATGCCCACGCGTAATCTTTTCATTTCAGTCCTCTGTTGCACGGCGCTAAAGGCGCGCCGCGAGTCTGAACCAGTGTATTTTTTGTGACTTTGCGTCACCAATCGGAAAGCGGCCGCCGCAATCGGTTTTTGCTGAACCCGGAACGTCAAGTCCCGCTGCGATCGTTGGCCGACGGCATGACGTGGGCCGCCTCGCGCTGCTGCGCAAAGCCTTCGTCGAGCGACTCGAGCGTCTTGCCGCGCGCCTCGATGCCGACGAACAGATAGGTCACGCCACAGAGTAGCAGGCACAGCGCGAGAAACTGGAACGCCGGCACGATCACGCCGAGCGTGGCCGATGGCATCACCATGTTGCTCGACCCCGCGACCCATGCGAGTCCCACCGGGCCGATCATCTTGCCCACCGACCCCGCGAGGCCCGCGTAGCCCGAACCGCTGCCGCGCAGCCGGGTGGGCCAGATCTCGGTGGAATAGACCGCGCACACCGAAAAGCTGCCGTCGGCGAACACGAATGCGAGCAGCAGCGGCAGCCAGAACCACGCGGGTGTGAGCAGGTCGCCGTGACCCACGTAGCCCGCCAGCAGCGCGGCAATGGCGGCGGCAATGGCGAAGTAGCCGCCGGTGCGCCGTCTGCCGATACGGTCGGCCAGGCTCGCGGCGGCAAGCCGCGAGACGATGCCGCACACGCTGAAACCGATCATGAAGCGCGAGGCGCCAGCGGGCGTCACTGACTGCACCTGGGCGAGCAGCGTGGGCGCCCACAGCACGATGCCGTAGTAACCCGAGATCAGCCCGATGTTGATGAGCGTGGCCGTCACGACGCTGCGCGGGTATGAAAAGATCTCGGACCAGCGCGCAGCGGGCGCGCGGCGCACCGCACTCTCCGCGTTCGCGCTTTCTTCTTCGCGCCATTCGGCCGCGGTGCCGAGCGCCCACTGCACGGCGCGACGCGCTTCTTCGCGGCGGCCCTGCAGGCTCAGCCAGCGCGGCGACTCCGGCACATAGAACGCGCCGATCAGCGCCACGAGTGCGGGCGCCGCACCGACCGCGAAGGTGAAGCGCCAGCCGATCGCCGGAATCACGAAGGCGCCGCTGAACGCGCCGAGCAACAGACCGCAGGTCGTGATGGCGGAAACCACGCCCGTGAGCGCGGCACGCCGGCGCGGCGGAATGAATTCGTTGACGAGCGCGATCTGGATGAAATAGCCGCCGGTGCAAAAGCCGATCACCGTGCGCAGCACCGCCATGTAGATCCAGCCGCCCGCGGGCGTGAATGCGAGGCCGAGGCTCATGGCTGCGAGCAGCAGCAGCGAGATGACGAACACGGGCTTGCGGCCGAAGCGGTCGGCCATCATGCCCCAGACCACGCCGCCGACGATCGCGCCCGCGCCCGAAGCGAGCAGCACGGTGCCCATCATCCCGTAGGTCATGCCCCACGGCTTGACGAGAAACGCCATGATGAAGCCGATCAGATAGGCATCCCAGAACTCCAGCATGCTGCCTACGCCGATCAGCGCGAGCAGCATGCGCTGGTTTTTGCTCAGGACGCGCTGGTCCTGGAATGGGCTTTGCCCGCTCTGTATGAGTTGCATGAAACCTCCGTCTCCTTAGAGGCGCGCCGTCTTGTGCGGCACCGATATCATTGTCAGGAGACCTGATTCTAGTGAGCCGCCGACTTTCAGCGGCATAGAAAAAGAGCGGGCCGTCATCAGTTATTGCTGTGCGGCTCGCGAGAGCCACGCTCAGCTATCGAGCGTCTTGCGCGCGGCGAGCTGCGGAAAGCGCCACGCCCACGTCAGCGCCACGAGGCAGGTCAGCGCGCCGCCCAGCACGACCGCACCCACGGGCCCCATCACGCTGGCGAGCGACCCCGATTCGAATTCGCCGAGCTGATTGCTCGCGCCCACGAAAATCGCGTTCACGGCGCTGACGCGGCCGCGCATCTCATCGGGTGTTTCGAGCTGCACGAGCGTCTGGCGAATCACCACGCTCACCATGTCCGCCGCGCCCGTCACGATCAGCGCGAGCATGGAGAGCCAGAGACTCGTCGATACGCCGAACACGACGGTCGCAACGCCAAACACGCCGATCGAAGCAAGCAGCGTCACGCCCACGCGGCGCCGGGGCGGGTAGCGCACGAGCCACAGCGACATCGCGAACGCGCCGATCGCGGGCGCCGCGCGCAGCCAGCCGAGCATGGCGGGGCCGCCGTGCAGGATCGTGTCGGCGTAGATGGGGAGCAGCGCCACGGCGCCGCCGAACAGCACGGCGAAGAGATCGAGGCTGATCGCCGCGAAAATGATCGGCTTGCGCCAGACGAAGCGCAGGCCGCCCATCAGCGCGTCGAGCGATGCGGCGCGGCGCTCGCGTTGAACTTCACGCACCTTGAGGCCGAGCGTGAGCAGGGCTGCCGCGAGAAATAGCAGCGCCGCGACCGCGTAGACCGCGCCGATGCCGAAGCTCACGAGCGCCCCGCCCAACGCCGGCCCGAGTATCACGCTCGTTTGCGAGCCAGTCGAGACGGCGGCCATCGCGCGGCTCAGGAGCGGCGCCGGCACCGTGGAAGGCACGAGCGCCTGCAACGCCGGCATCTGAAACGCGCGCGCCGTGCCGAGCAACAGCGAGGCCAGCAGCAGCGCGTCGCGCGTGAGGCCGTTGCGGTGCGTGGCGAACGCCATCGCCGCGGCGACGACACCCTGCACTGCAAGGCAGCCGAGCACGATGCGCGGGCGCCGCCACGAGTCGGCTGCGTGTCCCGCCGGCAGCGTGAGCAGCAGCACCGGGAAGAACTGATAGAGCCCGACCAGTGCGAGCGCCCACGCGTCGTGCGTGAGCGCGTACATTTGCCAGCCGATCGCGACGAAGAGCATCTGGATGCTCACCGTCCACGCCACGCGCACGGCCAGCAGGCTGCGAAAGGAAGAAAAGGACAACAACGCGTCATGCGCGCGCGCAGGCGCGAACGCGACGGTAGGTTCGTTCGACATCTCGGTGAAAACCCGGGGAAGCGCAAGCCTGCGCGGCCTGCGAAAAAGAAGGAAAAGCGCTGACGCCTTACGCGCCCTGGCCGCCCGTCATCGCCTGCGCGTTGCGGCGCACGCTGCGCAGAAACGTTTCCTGCACGTCGTTGGGCTTCCAGTCGCGCCGCGCCGTGATGCCGACGAGCGGGCCGTCCCACGGCACGTCGATCGTGAGCGGCGCGAGCAGTCCGAAACGCCGTTCGCTCAACACCTCGGTCCAGCTCAGCACGGTCAGCATGTCGCTGTCGAAGAGCGTGATGCGAATGGTGGAAAGCGAATAGGTCTCGATGCTCGCGAGCGGCGGCGCGCCATCGGAAAACACGTATTCGTAGGCTTCGCGGCGCGGCGAGCTGCGCGGCGGCAAGATCCACTGGAAGTCGCGCAATGCATCCACTGTCACGGCGGGCTCGCGCGTGAGCGGATGATCGCGCCGCGCGACCACGCAGTAGCGCTCGTGATAAAGCGGCTCTTCGACGAAATCGAACGACTGATCGGGATTCTTCAGCACGCCCAGCATGAAATCGATCTCGCCACGCAGCAGCTTGTTGAGCAGTTGATCGTAGGTGCCGTTGATGATCACCACGTGCGCGTCGGGGAAGTGCGCGTTGAGTTCGCGAATCGCGCTCACGATCAGGATGGACGGGTCGAGCAGCAACACGCCCACCGTTACGCTGCGCTCCACCGGAAACTGGTACGCACGCAGTGCGTCGGCCATCGCGGCGATCTGGTTCGAGATCGTCTGCAACTGGCGCGCGAAGGTCTGACCCACCTCCGTTGTCGTCACGCCGGAGGCCGAGTGCCGGTAGAGCGGCGCGCCCAGATTCTGCTCGAGCGTGCGCGCAGCGCGCTGCAGCGAAGCCTCCGTGATGCCCAGCAGCCGCGCGGCCGCGCGAAACGAACCGCACTCCGCAATGGCAATGAGGCAGCGCATCTGCGTGCGCGTGATGCCGCCCGCGAGTACGGCCGGCGACACGTTGCGCGTACTGCCCACCTGCGCCACCGCATCCTGCGCGGCCTGCAGGATCTTGCGCGTGCGCACGAGCGCCGCGACGCCCGCAGGCGCGAGCCAGGTGCCCGTGGTGGAACGCTCGAAGAGGCTCACGCCCATCAGCATTTCGAACGCCGCGAGGCACGACGTGGTGGCCGGTTGCGAGCGCAACAGCTCCTGCGAGGCCTGCGTGACGTTCTCGTGACGCGCCACCGTCTCGAACACGCGCAGCTGCCAGAGGCTGGGCAGCTCCGCGGGGGCTTCCTTCTCTTCGACAGGTGACGCGACGACCGAGGCCATAGTGCAGCTTAATCCCTGCGTGACTAGCGCAATGAACGTGATGAGCGAGACATACGATCGATATACCACAGCGCACGCGCAGCGCGCGACCAGGTCTGCTACCCGGTCACCTTGTTGCGCAGCGTGCCGATGCGGTCGATGATGATCTCGCACTCGTCGCCGGGCTTCATGAACACCGGCGGCGTGCGCGAAAAACCCACGCCGCTCGGCGTGCCCGTGGCGAGAATGTCGCCGGGGCACAGCGGCGCGATCGCCGAAACATACTCGATGAAGCGCGGAATCTTGTGCACCATGCTGGCCACGGTGTCGTCCTGCATGACCTGACCGTTGAGCCTGGTCTGGATGCGCAGCGTATCCACGTCGCCCACTTCGCCGCGCGGCACGATCCAGGGGCCGATCGCGCCGCTCTGGTAGAAGTTCTTGCCCGGCGTGATCTGGCGCGTGTGGAACTGCCAGTCGCGCACGCTGCCCTCGTTCATAATCGTGTAGCCCGCCACGTGCTCGAAGGCATCTTCCGCTTTCACGCGATAGCCCGGCTTGCCGATCACCACGACCAGTTCGCCTTCGTAGTCGAACTGTTCCGAAACCCCCGGATGGCGCAACGGCTGTCCGTGCGCTGCCAGCGAATCGCTTGCGCGCGCAAACAGCGCCGGCTGCTTCGGCAGTTCCTGCACGCGGCCCGCGCTCTGCACTTCGTTGTGGTGCTCGACGTAATTGAGCGCGAGACACCAGATATGCGTCGGGTCGGCAATGGGCGGCAAGAACGTGATGTCCGCCAGTGCGTAATCGGCCTGACCGGCCACCGCCCGTGCAACTTCGTGCGGCAGGTCGGCGGCGCAAAGCGCCTTGAGCGTGGGGTAGTCGGCGCCGATGCGCTTGCCGAGATCGATCACCTTGTCGCCATCGACGATGCCGTAGGTATCGCGCCCTTCTACCGAAAAGCTCGCGTATTTCATCGAAAATCTCCTCTGAATGCGTGACGTGCGCGGTGCATGCGCGTTAGACGAGGCCGGCATAGGAGCCGCCGTCGAGCTGCAGGTTCTGTCCCGAGATATAGCCCGCCTGCGCGCTGCACAGGAAGGCGCAGGCGTCGCCGAACTCCATCGGGTCGCCCAGGCGCTTCGCGGCGATCGTCGCGGCAATGCGCTGTTTGGCTTCTGCCACCGTGATGCCGTCTTTTTTCGACATGCGATCGGCCATATAGCGCTGACGGTCGGTGTCGAAGCGCTCGGGCAGCATGTTGTTGATCGTGACGTTGTCCACGACACAGTCGCGCTGCACCGATTTGCTGAGCGCAGTCAGGCCGGCGCGCACGGCGGCGGAAAGGCCCATCATCGCGCTCGGCGACTTCACCATCGCGGAGGTGATATTGACGATGCGGCCGAACTTGCGGCTGCGCATTCCGGGCACGTACTGCTTGATGAGGAAGATCGGCGCGAGCATGTTGCCTTCCACGGCGCCCAGCCAGTCCTCGCGGGTCCAGTCGGCGATCTTGCCCGGCTCCGGTCCGGCGTTGTTGTTCACCAGAATGTCCGGCGCCGGACACGCGGCGACGAGCGCTTCGCGCCCCGCTTCCGCATTCAGGTCCGCGACGACGATGTGCGCACGGTTGCCCGTTGCCGCCTCGATTTGCTGCGCGGCGGTTTCGAGCCCGTCGGCATGACGGCCGTTGATGTACACACGGCAGCCCTCGCGCGCCAGCGCGGTGGCGCATGCGAGGCCGAGGCCGCGCGACGACGCGCAGACGAGCGCCGTCTTTCCTGCGATTCCAAGATCCATGGGTTATCTCTCGCGTTATTGTTGCTTCAGTCCTGGCAGCGATACTTCAGGCCGGGATAGACATTGAGTGCGTTGTTGCAGAACACGTCGTGACGATGTTCGCTGCACAGATGCGGCGTGGCGCTGACGTAGCGCTTCGTGTCGTCGTAGTGGTGGCCCGTGCGCGGGTCGATGCCTTTCACCGCGCCAATCATCTCCGAGCCGAACAGGATGTTCTTGTGCGGCACGACTTCGGTGAGCAGGTTCACGCCCGCCTGGTGATACACGCAGGTGTCGAAGAAGAGATTGCTCATCAGACCTTCTTCGAGCGCCTGGAAGCCCATGTCCTGCGCCAGCCCGCGATAACGCCCCCAGTGATACGGCACCGCGCCGCCGCCATGCGGAATCACGAAGCGCAGCATGGGGAAGTCCTTGAACAGCTGCGGCGCGAGCAGGAACTGCATGAATGCCGTGGTGTCGCCGTTCAGATAATGTGCGCCCACGTGGTGAAAGCACGGGTTGCACGAACTGCTCACGTGGATCATGGCCGGCACGTCGAGTTCGACCATCTTCTCGTAGAGCGGATAGTAGTGACGGTCCGTGAGCGGCGGATCGGTCCAGTAGCCGCCCGAAGGATCGGGATTCAGATTGCAGCCGACGAACCCCAGCTCCTTCACGCAACGTTCCAGTTCGGCCACGCAGGCGCTCACGTCCTTGCCCGTCGACTGCGGCAGCTGGCACACGCCGGCGAAGTTCTCCGGATACAGCTGTACCACGCGATGAATGAGGTCGTTGCACACGCGCGCCCATTCGATGCCCTGCTCCAGCGTGCCGAGGTGGTGGCCCATCTGGCCCGCGATCGGCGAAAACAGCGTGAGATCGAGGCCGCGCTCGCGCTGGACCTTGAGCTGGCCGCCTTCCAGCGCCTCGCGCAATTCGTCGTCGCTGATCTGCAGCGGCGCGCCGTACACGGGGCCCGCGTGTTCGAGCTGCCTGCGCCGCCATTCGTGCAGCGTCTTGGGAACGGTCGTGAAGTGACCGTGACAATCGATGATCATGGAACGCTACCTGGTTCGTTGATAAAGGAACGAGCGACTAGTCCTGCCACGCCACGAGGGGCGTCGCCTGCTTGACGAAGCGCTCAGGCGGCTTTTCGCCGGTGTCGTAGCTCATGCCGTCGCCGATGCGGATAGAGTTGAAGCGGCTTTTCGCCGTCATGCGCTCCTGCGAGATCCAGTGCTCGTGCATCTGGCCGAAGGGGCTCATCCAGTAGTCGAAAATCTGGCTGCCCAGCGCATGGCGGCCAATGCCGCGCACGTGGTCGTATTCGCGCTGATGAAGATGGTCGTAGCCGAAGAAGATGTCGTCCACGCCCTCCACCTGGTACGACACGTGATGCAGACCGGCACGCGGCCCCCGCAGCAGGAAGACGATGTGATGGTCGACGGGCGTGTCGCCGAGATCGATGCGATTGAACTGGCCGATCACGTTCTCGGGTTCGCCCACGAACAGTTCGTCGGTGGGCATCACGCCGAGCGTACGTTGATACCACTCGATCGAACCGGGCAGGTTCGGCGTGGCGAACGCCGTATGCGCGATGCGCTCCACGCGTGCCGGGCCCAGCACGCGGCTCTCGCCTTGCGCGTCGCGCACGAGCGCGCGCGGTGCAAGCCGCGCAACCGGTTCGCGCTCCGTGACGAACTCCAGCCACAAGCCGTTGGGGTCCTGTAGCCGCACGCGACGGCCGCCACCGGGTTCGTCGATATGCTCGATGCCGCGCGCGCCGGGCAGCTTCGCGAGATCCGCGAGCAGCGCGGCGTCGCGCAATTCATACGCACAACTTATGACGCCGGGCTCGCCCAGTTCGGTTACGTGCAGAAAAGGCGCTTCGCCCACGCCGCGCATGTAGAGGCGCTGGTCGTCGCGATGGACTTTCACCATGCCGAAGTCATCGAGAAAGGCTTCCATGCGCCCGAGATCGGGGGCGCTCAGCCGGACGTGGGCCATGCCTGAAATGGTCGAAGCCAAGTGTGTCTCCGTATCGTGTGCTGTGGTGCTGTGTGATGCGTGTGCGCCCTTAGCCGAGAATATCGGCCACGGGGCCATACAACTCTTCGAGCGTATAACGGCGCGAAATGAGCCGCTGCTCGAAGGCGTAGCGAATGGCCAGTTCTACGGCCGGGGCCAGCTTGTCGAATCCTGTGGGTTGCAGATCGATCGCGCCCTGCGGTTTGCCCTGCTGCGCGCGTTCCTTCGCCTCGCCCAGCAGGCGATAAACCTCGCGCACGGCTTCCGGGTGGGACTGCGCAAGCGAGCGCTTGACCGTCACCACGTGGTTGATCGGCACCGCGTGGTTGCGCGCCTGCCACGCGGCGGCGGCCTCGGCCGGCGCGGGAATCAGCGGACGAATGCCCGGCTCGCCCGAAAGCCCGCCGGCCGCGATGATGGCGTCCACCTCGCCCGCGCGCAGCATGTCTTCGAGGCTCGCGGTCGATTCGAGCCGCGCAACCCACGCGGGTTCCTCGTAGTCCGCCACGTGCGCGCCCTCCTGGCTCAACCACCGCACGTCGGGAAGACGCACGCCGAAGTCATCGGTGAGGATGCCACGTACCCACGTCGGCGTGGTCTGCGTGTAAGCGCGCATCGCCACCTTGCGCCCGGCCAGCTCGCTTGCGGTGAAGGTCGCGTCGTCAAGCACCACGATGCTCTTGTGGTGAAAGCCCCCGTTCATCACGAACGGCAGCATCACATATGGCTTGCCTGCCTCGAACGCCTGCAGGAAGGTGATGATCGCCAGCTCGGCCACATCGTACTTCTCATGGCGCACGACGTCCTTGAAGGCCTTTTGTGCGGTGTCCACCGCGGCGAAATCCAGATGCACGAGCGGCGAAGCGAGCGTGCCGTCCTTCAGAGGCTGCGTCTTGGGGTAGGTCCCCAGCATCGTCGGGATGGAGAGGGTTTGAACGGTTGTCATCGTCTGCCTCCTGATTAATATGGAACCCTATGCATCGGCAGCCGGGTCGAGAAACACCGAAGCGATTGGCGCTAGCTCCGGAATCAGCCGCTGCGTGTGGGCGTAGCGCACCAGCGCGTCGAACGATCTTGCGTTCTGCGCGAGGCCGTAGGGCAGCGGATCGCCAACGAGTTCCGCGAGGCGGCGGTAGCGCTTGTCTTCCGCGCCGTCCGCCGCACCGCTTTGCACGCGGGCGAGGTAGTTTTCCTTCGCCGAGACGAAGGCCGCGAATAGACGACGCGGCAAACCCGGCATTCGCGCCAGCACGTCGTTGCGCACCACGATCACGCCGTGCAGCGGGTAAATGCCCGTGCGGCGATACCAGTCGGCCTCTTGCGCCGCGGCGTTCTCGACGAGGTCCACGAGGCGGTCGTCCAGATCCGCGCCCACCCCGGCGAGACCGCCGAATGCCGCTTCGATTTCGCCCGCTTCCATCATGGCGGCAAGCGACGTATCGTTCGCCACGCGCCGCACATTGGCGGGCGGCACGAAGGACTCGACGTTTTCTTCTTCTTCGGTGAGCCACGTCACCTTGCCAAAATCGACGCCGTATTCCTCGGCGAGGATGCCGCGCGTCCACACGGCCGCCGTAACCGAATACGCGCGTACGCCAACGGCCCGCCCCTCCAGATCCCTGGGATGGCGAATCGACGATTCGCGCAGCCGCTGCAGGCCC
>NZ_JBMIQH010000039.1:0-71437 GCF_056155635.1 Paraburkholderia sp. BR10141
GCCAACCACAACGTCAACGATCAAGGTTGCAAAAACGGGGGTGACCATAGATTTTTTTATGGCTCCTGGCAGATTCCCGGGATAGGTCTCTGTTCGAACCGGAAGCAGACCGCCGATTCACGGATCGGCACGTTCCCTGACAAATTCGGCACGGATTCTCATGTGCACGTCATCCCCGACTGCCGAGGACCATTTCGTCAGACCGAACGCTGCCCGGCTGAAATGGCCGTCGGCGGAGAAGGCCAGCGTCTCGGGAGCGCCCGGTGGATCGTCCGGAGCTGTGTCGAAGGTGACATCGAGCGTGACGGGGCGAGTCGTCGTGCGGATCGTCAGATCCCCTGTCAACAGGCCATTGAACGGACCGATCCGGACAAGGCGGGTGCTGACGAAGCGAATGGCCGGATAATGCGCCACGTCGAGCATGCCGCCGCTTTCGACGATTCGGGTGACAAACGGCGCGTTCGCTTCGAGGCTTGTCGCGTCGATCGTCACCACCACGCGGCCCGAAGCCGCGCCCTGGAATCCATCGAGCTCGGCACCTACGCGGCTAAAGCGCATCGTGAGATTCGAGTGCCAGGCGTTCGCGACGTCGAATGTCACACCGGAACGGGCCGGATCGAGCCGATACTGTGCCAGCGGTGCGGACGTGTCGACAGGAGCGGCGCTGACCCCGACAGCTGCAATGGCAGTGCAGGCAAACATTGCGATTGCGCTTGCGTGGGGTTTGAGACAAACCATGGTCACGCCACGCCGACGGATGGGGTTGCGACCCAGCACGCTCTTTTACCTCCACTTTTCCGGGCGGGAGCCGCCCGCGGCGAGCAGCAATCGCATGTGCTCGGACGCGCGCAAAAGTTGTGCCGCCACCGTACTGACAGGTGGAGCACCCCCTTTGGTTGCCGGCATGCCCCATTCACGCGGAAAGCATCTGTCGAGATAGCACCACGGCCTTGTGACGAAATGAGGACACCGGGAAACGTTCTGCATGCTCCCTTTATTTCACTGCGCTTGAAAGCCCGATGCGCTCAACGTGATTTCGGCGTTCGTGCCTGTCGGAAAACTGAAAGGAAAAAATTCCCGGCAGCAGTGGAATAGGGACGTGAGTAGGAGGTTTACCCACCAACAAGGAGCCGACCACGGAACGATCGGGCCAGATCCGATCGCAGACGAACAACTTCCACGAAACCTGCACATGAGCCGAACGATCATTCAGCCTCTCTGGGTCCGCGCGACACACTGGATCAACGCCGTCGCGGTCGTGCTGATGGTGACCAGCGGCTGGCAGATTTACGATGCCTCGCCTATCTTTGCCGGCCTGAAATTTCCCGCGAGCATGACCTTGGGCGGCTGGCTGGGCGGCGCATTGCAGTGGCATTTCGCGATCATGTGGGTGCTGGTCGCGAATTACCTCGTCTACGTGTGCCTCAATCTCCTTTCAAGGCGCTTGTGGAGAAAGCTTCTCCCGATCCGCTTGAGTACGCTACGCCGGGACCTTGTCGCCGCGCTGCGCGGCAAGCTGGCACACGAAGATCTGGCGCGCTACAACGCCGTTCAGAAACTGGCGTATGTCGTGGTTATCGTCGACATCGCAGTCGTGATCCTTTCCGGCCTCGCGGTCTGGAAATCGGTTCAGTTTCCCCTGCTGCGAACGCTCATGGGGGGGTACGACAACGCACGGGTCGTCCACTTCTTCGCCATGAGCGTTCTCGTAGCGTTTTTCGTGGTGCACGTCGTCATGGTCGCGCTTGTGCCGCGCTCGCTGCGCCTGATGGTTCGCGGACGGTGATCGAACATGCCCTCTCGCAAAAAACCACTCAATGCGTTTCTCGTTTCAAACGCGGATTCGATCATCAAGGACGCTCGCGGCGAATTGAAGAGTCCCGCTCGCAGGTTGCTCGGCAGACACATACTCACGCTCGGCGGCATTGCGTTGCTATCGGGCTGCGATCTCTCGAACGACAAGTCGGTCAATACCATGCTGCGCAAGATGTCGTTCTTCAATGACCGCGTGCAGGCGCTGCTGTTCGATCCGAACAAGATGGCGCCGACGTATCCGGAGTCGATGATCACGCGGCCTTTCCCTTTCAACGCGTTCTATGACATCGACGACGTACCGGAAGTCGATTCTGCGACCTATCGGCTGCAAGTGGGAGGACGTGCGAACGGCAAACGCATATGGACCCTCGACGAACTACGAGCGCTGCCACAGGAAAGCCA
The DNA here is from genome assembly GCF_056155635.1 of Paraburkholderia sp. BR10141. Lineage (NCBI taxonomy): Bacteria > Pseudomonadati > Pseudomonadota > Betaproteobacteria > Burkholderiales > Burkholderiaceae > Paraburkholderia > Paraburkholderia sp. BR10141. The sequence continues at coordinate 2,218 of NZ_JBMIQH010000039.1, forward strand.
GATCACGCGTCATATCTGCATCGAGGGCTGGAGCGCCATTGGGCACTGGGGCGGTGTGCGTTTCTCTGATTTTCTCCGCCGTGCCGGGGCCGACACGACAGCGAAGTACGTCGCGTTCCATTGTGCCGACAACTATTGGACCAGCATTGATATGCCAACAGCGTTGCACGCGCAAACGTTGCTTACGCTGACCTATGACGGGGACGTGCTGCCGCCGAAATACGGCTTTCCGATGAAGCTGCGCATGCCGACCAAACTCGGCTACAAGAATCCAAAGCATATCGTCGCCATCACGGTGACGAACGAGTATCCCGGCGGTTACTGGGAGAACCAGGGCTACAACTGGTTCGGCGGTTCCTGAAGTGCAATCGACTCTTTCCTCAACGCATATCCGCTACATGGAGCATTCATGACCATTCGACTCAAAGTTGCAGCGACCCTTGCCGCAATGGCGCTTGCCGGCAGCGCGCTGGCGCAAACGCCTGACGCGAAGCCCGTGCGTATTCGCGGCAGTATCGTTTCTCTCGATGGCGATGTTCTCAAGGTCCATCGACGCAGTGGCGATACGGTGTCGATCGACCTTGCGGCCAACGTTCCCGTCTCGTCTGTCAAGGCGATGCAGCTATCCGACATCAAGCCGGGTACGTTCGTCGGCACGGCCGCGACGACCGGTACTGATGGCAGGCTGACGGCGACCGAAGTCGTGGTCTTCCCGGAAGCCGCGCGCGGCACGGGCGAGGGACACTACGCGTGGGACCTCGGCCCGAACAGCACGATGACCAACGCGAATGTCGATACTGTCGTGCAGGGCACGGACGGCCGCAATCTGAAGCTGTCGTACAAGGGCGGCAGCAATGAGGTCACGGTACCGCCCAATGTACCGATCGTCACCTTCGTGCCGGCTGCGCGCTCCGATCTGGCGCCAGGCAAGCAAGTGTTCGTGGTCGCGAAATCCGCGTCACAGGGTGCGTATGCCGCGCAGCGCGTGGTGGTCGAAAAGAACGGCGTCGTCCCGCCGATGTAAGCGAACGCGTTCGGGTTTCCCGGAAGTTCCTGGGCAACCACACAATCCGCGCGCCGGACCGGAACGCGAACGACTTTTCAGTCCGGCGTGCCTTGTGGGCCAGGAAGTTTGCGCCCGGCGACGTACCGCGCAATGCGGCTTGCGGTGCTCAATAGCCACCGCCTGAAGAGTTGGTTGAACTGCTCGACGCGCCGTTACCGCCTTGATTCATATCGCCACTCGCGGCAACGGACCCGGAAACCGCGGCCATGCCGAGGCAGACGAGACACGCAAGAACCATCCTGAATCGCTTCATGATGATTTCCTCCTGGGTAAGCTCGCAGGAAGTCCCGCGCAGGGGCATCCGGCGAAGCATTAGCCGCGCTATTGCCAACGACGCCGACCTGCGGGTGCATTGCGGACGCGTCGCGCGGCTTGTCGCGAACGCTGGCATCGACATAGTAACTAACGCCGCGCGCCTACGACTTATTCCCCGCGGCGGGGTTTGCGTTGCTCGTGCTTTGCGTACCTTGTCCCGCGTGCGCGCGCACGCTCTTGCGATGAAGCGAAACCGAAAGCGCCACGGCGGACGCTGCGGCGATCGCGGCGAAAAGAAACACCGACCCATAGCCGAACAGATTCGCCACGTAGCCTGCGAGCGGGCCGGTAATGCCCAGCGAGAGATCGAGGAACACGGAGTAGGCCGAGAGCGCCGCGCCGCGGCTGGCGGGCGGCACGAGCCCGACCGCCTCGACGCCGAGCGCCGGGAACACGAGTGCGAAGCCGAAGCCGGTGAGCGCCGCGCCCGCGAGCGCGACTTGCGGCGTGGGCGCGAGCCACAGCAGCAAGAGGCCCGCGCATTCGCACGAGAACGAGACGATGGCGACGCGGAAGCCGCCGAAGCGCTTGATGGTATTGGCGAACAATAGACGCGCGCCGATGAACATCAGACCGAACACCGTGAGCGTGAACGCGGCGTTGGGCCAGTGGCGCGCGGCGTAGAACAGCGTGATGAAGGTCGCGATGGAGCCGAAGCCCGCCGAGCCGAGCGCGAGGCCGATGCCGTGCGGCAGCACGCGCGTGAACACGCTGCGGTACGACATGCGCTCGCCGTGCACGACCGGCACCGGCGCGATGGGGCGCGCGAGCCAGAAGCCGAGCGCGGCCATTGCGATGACCGAAATGCCGAGCATCCAGTATCCGAGGGCGTGCGCCATCACGACGCCCAGCGGCGCGCCGATCGCGAGTGCGCCATAGGTGGCGATGCCGTTCCACGAGATCACCTTCGCGTTGTGCGCGGTGCCCACGCGGCCGATGCCCCAGAGGATCGCGCCGGTGCCGCACAGGCTTTCGCCGCAGCCGAGCAACAGGCGGCTCACCACCAGCAGCGCGAGCGAGAGGCCGGGCCAGTGATCGACGAGCGTGCCGAGCAGCAGCAGCACGCCGCTCGAGCCGCAGATCGTCAGGCCGATCGTCACGGTTTTCTTGGGGCCGAGCGTATCCGCCGAGCGGCCCGCGAGCGCGCGTGAGCAGAGCGTCGCGATGTACTGCACGCTGATGGCGGCGCCCGCCACCACGGTGCTGAAGCCGAGGTCGTTGTGCACGTAGCCCGGCAGCACGGCGAGCGGAATGCCGATCGTCAGGTAGCAGAGGAAGGTGAAAAAGACGACCGGAATGATCTGCAGGGTCGTCGACGCGGCTTTGCGCGGGGGCGCCAAATCAGCGGACATGGGGAAAATGCGGATGGAAAACGGCGGGAAAGGCGTGATTGTCCCATGGAACCGGTTTTTATGCAGAAACTGAAAAGCTGTTCCGGCCCGCGGAACACGGGTTTTCTGCGCTGATGACGGCCTTTTGCAACCTGGAAGCCAGCTGCGAAGATCCCGCGATTTTGCGCGACGTTGGCGGCAATTCGCGTTGCAGCGGCGCCTTGGCCCGACCGTGCGGGCGGAGAAATCAGCGTCCGAACGGGTTAATAGTCAGTCGAATATGTCCGATATTCGCAAATTGGCCCTGAAATCGCGCAATCGAGACGCTTCGACATAAGCACAGCCGCACTGCAGCACACCGATTTATCGACTCAACGATATATCCCCCATGCTCCTCTCGCTATGGGTTGCAAATATTGGCAGTGATAGTTTTCGAACCGTCCACTCGAGCGGCATACGCCTTTTGCGAGCCGCATCCAACGACGAGCCAGAAACCATGAGCCAGCCGATCCGCTTTTACCACCGCAACGCGATTCGCGAAGTCAGCGACGCGGGCGTCACCCGCACCGTTCTCCAGTACCTGCGCGAAGACGCGCGCTGCACCGGCACCAAGGAAGGCTGCGCCGAAGGCGACTGTGGCGCCTGCACGGTCGTGGTGGGCGAGCGCAACGAGGCGGGCGGCGTGAGCTTCAAGGCCGTCAACGCCTGCATCCAGTTCCTGCCGACGCTCGACGGCCGCGCGCTCTTCACCGTCGAAGACCTGCGCCAGCCCGACGGCTCGCTGCACCCCGTGCAGCAGGCCATGGTCGACTGCCACGGCTCGCAATGCGGTTTTTGCACGCCGGGCTTCGTGATGTCGATGTGGGCGCTCTACCAGAAGCATGGCCACGAGCACGCGGGCCAGCCCAACCACGCCTGTGCCACGAAGGGCGCGTGCAGCGTGCCTTCGCGCGACGAGATCGCCAATGCGCTCACGGGCAACCTGTGCCGCTGCACGGGCTACCGGCCGATCCTCGACGCCGCCGAGCAGATGTTCAAGGCCGATGCGCCGAAGCAGCCCATCGACGTGAAGGCGCTCGCCCAGACGCTCGCCACGATCGAGCGCAAGGACACCTTCCACTACGAGAGCCGCGGCCAGCAGTACGACGCGCCGCGTACCGTCGACGCGCTCGCCGCCATCAAGGCCGCGCGCCCCAACACGCGCATCCTCGCGGGCAGCACCGACATCGGCCTGTGGGTCACGAAGCAGATGCGCGAACTTGGCGACATCGTCTACGTGGGCCAGGTCGACGCGATGCGCCGCATCGACGTGAGCGACGACTGGATCGAGATCGGCGCGGGCGTAACCGTCGAGCGCGGCTATGCGGCACTCGCGAAGCATTACCCGGAACTCGAAGAGATGTGGCAGCGCTTCGCCTCGCTGCCGATCCGCAACGCGGGCACGATCGGCGGCAACGTCGCGAACGGCTCGCCCATCGGCGACTCGATGCCCGGGCTCATCGCGCTCGGCGCGCGCGTGGTGCTGCGCGGCGGCGAGATCGAGCGCGAAATGCCGCTCGAAGACCTCTACCTCGCCTATCAGAAGAAGGACATGGCCGAGCACGAGTTCGTGCTCGCGCTCAAGGTGCCCACGCGCACCGGCGCGCGCGCGAACCTGCGATTTCGCACCTACAAGGTCTCGAAGCGCTTCGACTCGGACATCTCGGCCGTGTGCGCCGCCTACGCCTATATCGCCGATGGCGACGTGATCCGCGAGCCGCGCATTGCGTTCGGCGGCATGGCCGCTACACCAAAGCGCGCGACTCACGTGGAAGGCGTGCTCGCCGATGCGCAGTGGCACGAAGCCACCGCCCAGGCCGCGATGATCGCGCTCGGCAAGGACTACGCGCCGCTATCCGACATGCGCGCGACGAGCGACTACCGCCTCGAAGCCGCGAAGAACACGCTGTACCGTTTCTGGCTCGAAACGCGTCCGCATAACCCGCTCGCGCCGCAAGCGCTCAATGTGCGCAACGTAGCCGCAGAAACCGCTTGAGACATTCGGGAAACGGAAAAGACATACGGAGAACGAAACAATGAACCAGCAAGCCGAACCGTTCCTGGACGAACTCAAGGCACGCGAGCCCTTCGCGCAAGTGCACGTCTCGCGCCCGCACGAATCCGCGCATCTGCACGTGAGCGGCCGCGCCACCTATACCGACGACATTCCGGTCGTGGCCGGCACGCTGCACGCCGCCCTCGGGCTTTCGCAGAAGCCGCACGCCCGCATCGTGTCGATGAACCTCGCGAAGGTGCGCGCGACGCCGGGTGTCGTAGCGGTGCTCACCGCCGAGGACATTCCCGGCGTGAACGACTGCGGCCCGATCATCCACGACGATCCGGTGCTCGCCGACGGCGTCGTGCAGTACGTGGGCCAGCCCATGTTCATCGTGGTGGCGACGTCGCACGACACGGCGCGCCTCGCCGCGCGCCGCGCCGAGGTGCAGTACGAAGAGCTGCCCGCCGTGCTTACGGCGCAGCAGGCGCGCGCCGCGCAGCAGTCGGTGCTGCCGCCGATGAAGCTTGCGCGCGGCGAGGCGTCCACGCGCGCGGCACGCGCCGCGCATCGGCATGAAGGCGAGATGCTGCTGGGCGGCCAGGAGCAGTTCTACCTCGAAGGCCAGATTGCCTACGCGGTGCCGAAGGACGACGACGGCATGCACGTGTGGTGCTCCACGCAGCACCCGAGCGAGATGCAGCACCTCGTCGCGCATGTGCTGGGCGTCGCCTCGCACAACGTGCTCGTGGAATGCCGCCGTATGGGCGGCGGCTTCGGCGGCAAGGAATCGCAGTCGGGCCTCTTTGCCTGCTGCGCGGCGCTCGCCGCCTGGAAGCTCCTGTGCCCCGTGAAGCTGCGCCCTGACCGCGACGACGACATGATGGTCACGGGCAAGCGCCACGATTTCCACTACACCTACGAAGTGGGCTACGACGACGAGGGCACGATCGAAGGCGTGTCGGTCGACATGACCTCGCGCTGCGGCTTTTCCGCGGACCTGTCCGGCCCGGTGATGACGCGCGCGGTTTGCCACTTCGACAACGCCTACTGGCTGCCCGACGTGTCGATCGCCGGTTTCTGCGGCAAGACCAACACGCAGTCGAACACGGCGTTTCGCGGCTTCGGCGGCCCGCAGGGCGCGTTCGCGATCGAGTACATCATGGACGATGTGGCGCGCACGCTCGGCCTCGATTCGCTCGACGTGCGCCGCCGCAATCTCTACGGCAAGACGCAGAACAACGAAACGCCCTATGGCCAGGTCGTCGAGGACAACGTCATTCACGAACTGATCGACGAGCTGGTGGAAACGAGCGGCTATCGTGCGCGCCGCGCCGCGATTCGGGAATTCAACGCGAACAACGATGTGCTCAAGAAGGGCATTGCGCTCACGCCGGTCAAGTTCGGCATTGCGTTCAACGTCACGCACTTCAACCAGGCGGGCGCGCTCGTTCACATCTATACCGACGGCTCGGTGCTCGTGAACCACGGCGGCACCGAAATGGGCCAGGGCCTGAACACGAAGGTCGCGCAGGTGGTGGCGCACGAACTGGGCATCGAGTTCGGCCGTGTGCGCGTGACCGCGACGGACACGAGCAAGGTCGCGAACACGTCCGCCACGGCGGCATCGACGGGCACCGATCTGAACGGCAAGGCGGCACAGGACGCCGCACGCCAACTGCGCCAGCGCCTCGCCGCGCTGGCGGCGACGACCTACGGCAAGGGCGAAATCAGCGCCGCGGACGTGGGCTTTGCCAACGACTCCGTGATCGTGGGCGAGACGGTCGTGCCGTTCGAGACGTTGGTGTCGAAGGCCTACCTCGCGCGCGTCCAGCTCTGGTCCGATGGCTTTTACACCACGCCCAAACTGTACTGGGATCAGGCCACGCTGCGCGGGCGGCCGTTCTACTACTACTCGTATGGCGCGGCGGTATCGGAAGTCGTGATCGACACGCTCACGGGCGAAATGCGCGTGCTGCGCGCCGATGCGCTGCACGACGTGGGCGCGTCGCTGAATCCGGCGCTCGACGTGGGCCAGGTGGAAGGCGGTTTCATTCAGGGCATGGGCTGGCTCACCACGGAAGAACTGTGGTGGAAGCCGGACGGCAAGCTCATGACGCACGCGCCGTCCACCTACAAGATCCCGACCGTAAACGACTCGCCAGCGGAATTCAACGTGCGGCTCTTCAAGAACCGCAACGCGGAAGACAGCATCCACCGCTCGAAGGCCGTGGGCGAGCCGCCGCTGTTGCTGCCGTTCTCGGTGTTCTTCGCGATTCGTGACGCCGTGGCGAGCGTGGCCGATTACCGCTTCAATCCGCCTATGAATGCGCCGGCCACCGCCGAGGAAATCCTGAAGGGCGTGCGCGCGGTGCGGGCGATGGCGCGCGAGGGGGCTGCAAAATGAATCGTCATCCTCAGCATTGCGTGCGCGTCGACGAAACCGGGCGCGTGATCATCGGCCGCCACAGCACGCCGGTGCCGCACTACGGGCCGATGCACATCGTGCTGTTCGGCGCGGGCCACGTGGGCCATGCGCTCGTCACGCTGCTCGGTATGCTGCCGTGCGTGGTGCAGTGGGTGGACGAGCGCGACAAGCTGTTCCCCGACGAGGTGCCCGCCAACGTGCAGATCGAAGCGACGGACACGCCGGCGGCCATCGTCGACGAAGCGCCGGCGGGCGCGTACTTCCTCGTGATGACGCACAATCACGCGCTCGACTTCGAGTTGAGCGAGCGCATCATGCGGCGGCGCGATTTCGCGTGGTTTGGCCTCATCGGCTCGAAAACGAAGCGCGTGAAGTTCGAGCGGCGGCTCATGGAGCGCGGCGTGGAAGCCGAGCGCATGGACGAGATGACGTGCCCGATCGGCGTGACGGGGATCGTCGACAAGGCGCCTGCGTCGATTGCGGTGGCGGTCGCCGCGCAACTCATGCAGATGCGGGTGGTGCAGCGCCCGGCGGTGGTGAGAACGGTCGCGCTCGAGCGCGCCTGATTCCACGCGCCATACAAGCGAAACGGGCGCGCCTCGATGATGAGGGCGCCCGTTTGCGTTCGCTTTGCGTTATTTCAGGCAGCTTCGAGCGGCGGCGTGGGCGTCGCTTCGCTCTTCGCGCTCGCGGCCTTCTTCGTCGCGGCACGCTTCGTCCCGCGCTCGGCGGTCAACGATCCCGACACCTCTTCGATCAATCCGCGCAGCCATCCGACATCGCTCGGCCTGTCCGGCTGCGGATGCCACATCTGATAGCAGTGAATGCGCGGAAACGCGAACGGCGTCTCGACGACGGCGATGGGCAAGAGCCTCGCGTAGTGCTGCGCGAAGCGCCGCGTCGTCGTGAAGATCAGATCCGATTTCAGCAAGACCTGCGGCACGAGTCCGAAGTAGGGCAGCGTCGCGACGATGCGGCGCTCGGCTTTCGCCTTCGCAAACCCCAGATCGATCGCGCTCGCATGGGAGCCCGTATAGGGCGTGGGTGCGAGATGGGGAGCTGCAAGATACGCCTCGCGCGTGAGTTCGCGGCGCGCGAGCGGATGGTCCGCGCGCATCATGCAGACGACCTTGTCGGAGAAGAGGTCGCTGCGCGCGAAACGCGCCTCGGGCTTCGGCCAGTTGCCGATCACGATGTCGAGTTCGCCCGCGTCCAGCGCGCCGTGATGATCGAGCGTGGGCGAGAGTGAGAGGATCTCCAGCCGCGCCGCCGGCGCCGTCTCGCGAAAGCGCGCGATCAGCGTCGGCATGAAGAAGTCGTTGAGGTAGTCGGGGGCGGCGAGGCGGAACGTGCGCTTCGAGCGTTCCGGGTCGAAGTCGCCGTGCGGCGTGGCCACGAACTCCACGTCGCGCAGTATGCGCTGCGCGTGCTGCAGCAGCGACGCGCCGTACTCGGTCGGCACCATGCCGGCCTTGCCTCGCACGAGGATCGGATCGCCCAGGATCTCACGCAGCCGGCGCAGTGCGGTGCTGATGGCGGGTTGGGTCTGGTTCAGGCGCAGCGCGGCCTGTGTGACGCTGCGCTCGACCAGCAGCGTGCGCAACACGCGCACCAGCCAGATGTCGAGGGTGAGGGCGTTATCGTCGTCCATGGGGTGTGGCGGGCAAGGGCGCGTGCGCGACGACGCATAGCGTTGCGCGCACGGATTCAGCCATAACCATATGCCTGCTCGCGCGCCACCGCCATAGGGTGCGCGGCATGACCGGCATCAGAACGGCACGCGTTGGATGGTTCCGCGGCGCGCAGCCCGTCACTCGGTAACCGGTTTCGCGAGCCCCGAAGGCAGCGTGCTGATGCGCTTGACCTCGCGCGAGTCGAGCCAGTTCGGGCTGCGTGCGCAGTAGAGCACCATCGGCAAGGCGTCTTCGCCCCAGAAGAGCTGCTTGTTCATCCAGAACGTCGGCACGCCGAATACGCCCATCGCGATCGCGTCGTTGGTGTTGCGGCGCAACTGCGCGCGCACGACTTCTTCCTCGATCAGCGACTCGCCGTGCGGAATGCCCACGCGCTCGCAAAGCTGCTCGAAGCCCTCGTCGCTCGACGGGTCGCGCCCCTCGCGCCAGATGAAGCGGAAGATCTCGCGCACGCACGCGAACTCGCCGCCCGCCGCAATGGCGAGCAGCATCGGCCTGACCGAGTCGAACGGATGAGCGGGCGGCATCTTGAACGGAATGCCGAGTTGCTCGGCGCGAAAGAGCGCGTGCCGGTACGTGAACACGCGCTTGGCCGGGACCGCGGAGCCGAACGGCTGGCCCCAGTGGCGGTATAGCTCGGAAAGCAGCACCGGCGTCGGCACGAAATCGAAGCCGGGCCACTTGTCTTGCTGCTCCAGCAACAGATACGAAAACGGCGACACGAAGTCGTAGAACCAGGCCGGCTGGCTGGCGTCGATGCCGTCGATCATGCTGTTCCTCCTCTCCAGGGCGATATCCGGGCCATTGCTTGCATGGCCCATTGTTCGGTTCAAAATGCGTGCAGCGGCGCTAATGCGTGCGCTCGCCTGTTTCATTGCCGCCGCTTTCGTTTGCATGGCTCGCCTCTGTACCCGCTGTGCCTGCGTCGTTGCTGCCGCCTTCCGGCGCCTCTGCCTCTTCTGCGCTTTCCGCTGTCTGCTCTTCTTCTGCCCCAACGCCTGCGTCCGGCGCTTCGCGCGTGCCGGACAGCCGCGCGCGCACGAAGCCGATATGCTCGCGCAGCACGTAGAACTGCTCCGCGTAGGCGAGCGGCATTTTCATGCCGTTCACCGATTCCTCGATCTTGTCGAGCTGGCGGATCAGCGCCCGGCGCTCGGTGGGCGAGTTGTCGGCCATCGCGGCGCGCTCGAGTGCGATGAGCGAGCCGTACCAGCGGTAGATGCGCGATTTTACCCGCCACGCGTAGAGCGAAGGCACGATCCGCAAGCCCGGGATCAGCACGACGATGATCGGCACGAGCAGCACCACGAGCCGGTCGGCGAGGCTCGCCACCCAGAAGGGCAGCACGCGGTAGAGGAAGCTCTTGCCCGACTTGTAGTAGCGCGCGGCGTCGGCGCTGATCGGGAAGTCCTGGGCGCGCGGCGCGGGGAATTCGCCCGCGCGCTGCAGCAACGTGGAGCGGCCGTGCACTTCCTTGGCCGCTTCGATCAGGAGGTCGGAGAGCGCGGGATGCAGTGAGTCGCGCGCGACCAGTTCTGCCGTCGGCGCGATGAAATGCAGGGGCGCTGCCGGCAGGTTGCGGCCGAAGTCGAACGCGCCCATCGGGATCGTGATGGCCGTGAGGAACGGAAAGCGCCGCGCGTAGGCGTCGGCCTGGACGAAGTCGAAGAAGCGCACGCCCGGCATGCGCATGAGGCGGCCCATGACGGGCGGCTGCGCGGAGTCGCCCGCGAGAATCGCGACGTCGATCTTGCCGGCCACGAGTTCGCGCGCGGCGTCGTCGCCGGAAAGCGGCAAAAGCCTGGTCGGGCCGCCGGGCTCGATGCCGTTCGCCTTGAGCAGCGTGAGCGCGAGCTCGCGCGTGCCGCTGCCCTCGGCGCCGATGGCGATGCGCTGGCCTTCGAACTGCGAGAGCCGCGTGGCGACGGGGCCGTGATAGAACACCACGAGCGGCACGTAAGCCACGCTGCCGAGCGACACGAGGCCGCCTGGCACCTTGCTCGCGAGGCCGTCCTGCACGAACGCGACGTCGACGTTCGACTTCGGGTCGGCGAGACGCTGCAGGTTCTGCGCCGAGCCTTCCGATTCGAGCACTATCAGCGTGATGTTGTTGCGCGCGAGGATGGCCTTGTACTTTTCCGCGGCGTTCCAGAAGGTGCTGCCCTTGGGCCCGGCGCTCATGGTCAGCGTGCTGGGCGGCGCGGGCTGGATGAGGCGCACTGCGAGCCAGATGGCCGCCGCGCTCACGAGCAGGATGGGACCGAACGTGACAGCCAGGTCGCGCCACGAGATCGCCACGAAGCGCGCGACGAGACGGGGAGGAGGTTTGCGGCCGGTGCGGGACTTCATCGGGGTGGGGCGGGCCTCGGGTAGTTCGGGGGAGTGCGGGTCGGGTCCGCGTCGGGTCCGGCGCTGGCGCCGGGTCGGCTCAGGCGCGCGCGCCGCGCGGGCTCTGTGGTGCCGATGGTACATGAGATTCGGCGTTGCGGCGGCATGCCCGCGTGCCTCGCGGAACAGCTTAAGCGCATGCCGCATGCGCCTGAGCTAAACTCTTTGCGCTTGCGCCACAGCCAGGCTAAATTGTGGTTCGCCTGCTGCGCTTCGCAAGGCGCGCCGGGGCCCGGGAGGGGTGGAGAAGTTGAACGAGCGGGCTCGCGCGAGCATCAATTCAAAACAACAGGAAACGGGCGCAGACCTGTTCCGGCGGGTGTAATTCGACGTCCTTTCATCCTTTTGCCTCTCGCATCGCGTCCAGACCCTGGCCGTGCACACACGCATTGCGCGCTGTGCACGGCCATCGGTAGTGGTAACAGCCGTCAGACCATGGCTGACGGGCGGCCTCCGAGCCGTCCTCCGGCAAGGCAGGCGGTCCTATTGCAGACAACAACCCGCAACAACGCGAAGACACAAGGAGAAAATATGAAATCGGTCGCTATTCTGAAGACGCTGGGCGTGGCGCTGTGCCTGTCGGTAGCTTGCAGCGCGTCGTACGCGCAGGACGAGTCGGCAAGTGCTCCCGCCGCCACCACGGCCGCTCCGGCCACCTCGGCCAAGAAGGCCGACCGCAAGCTGGGCTACACGGTGCGCAAGGCGCTCTCGAAGACCCAAGGCCTCGACGTTTCCAAGCTCAACGTGCGCTCGCACGGTGGCGCTGTCACGCTGACCGGCACGGTGCCGGATCAGGGCCAAATCGACAAGGCTGGAGAAGTCGCGAAGGGTGTGCCTGGCGTGACGTCGGTCTCGAACAAGCTGACGGTCAGAGTGGAGCAATAAACGCAGCAGCGCGCCCTGGAAACGGGGCGCCTGTGCTCGAGCGACAGCAAAAAGCCCGGCCGCTACAGGCCGGGCTTTTTTTGTGCGCATAGGTCTGGCAGGCGTAAGGTTGGCGTGTGCTTCGGGGCAGTTATCGTTCGAAGCCGGCAGCTTGTCCGCGTAACGCGTGAACCTGCAGCCTGCAAACGCAAGCGGCATGCGATTGCGTCATGTTGCACTGCAGCCGCCAAAGTGTAGTTTGACACACAGTCTTCCCGCCGTTGGGGGTATACCGTGGGTATCGCGCGTCTTTCCCGAGGTCGAGCGCGGCCTCATCGCTGGAAAGCAGGAAATCGCCATGACCATTCACACCTACACCGACTTGCCGCTCGTCGACCGGGCGGCCTTCGAGCTGGCCTGTGCGCGGCACGGCTTTGCGCCCATGCAGTTCGACATTCGCGGCGAAGCCGATCCCAACGACCCGGACCATGGCGACATGCTGATCGTGCGGCGCGGCGCCTGGGCGCAGGCTTACCGCATCGACGCCCGCGGCCAGTGGCTGCGCCAGTTCGAGGTTGATCTCAACGGGAGATTTTTCCGCCAGGCGCCCCACGCCTGAGCGTGCGCGAGGTGCGCGGCGGGCGCGGCGTGTGCCGCATTCAGGAGAGCACGAGCCGCACGCCCACGAGCGAGAGTGTCGCGGCGAGCAGCACGCGCAGCAGCTTTTCGGGAGCCTTGGTGGACAGCAGGCTACCGATCGCGATGCCGGGCAGCGAGCCGCACAGGAGCGAAAGCAGCATGTGCCAGTCGATCGAACCGAGCAGCCAGTGGCCGGCGCCCGCGAGGAGCGTGAGCGGCACGGCGTGCGCGACATCGGAGCCGACGATGCGCACCGTGGGCAGCGCGGGATAGAGCAGGAGCAGTACAGTCACGCCGATGGCGCCCGCGCCCACCGAGGTGAGCGAGACGAGCGCGCCGAGCACCGCGCCCGTGAGGATCGTGAAAAAGAGCGTGCGCGCTTCGCCCGGCTCATGCCGGTGGCGCGAGGCGAACGCGGCGAGCTGCGGGCGGAAAATGAGCGCCACGGCCGTAATGAGCAGCGCCGCCCCCAGCACGGCCTGGATCAGATGCCCCGCGCGCGGCGTGTCCATGCCATAGCGGTGCAGCAGGATCAGCGTGATCGTCGCGGCGGGCACGCTGCCGGCCGCGAGCCGCAGCGTCACCCGCCAGTCCACCGAACCCTTGAGCCCGTGCACGAGCGTGCCCGCGGACTTCGTCGCGGCCGCATAGAGCAGGTCGGTGCCGACTGCCGTGGCCGGGTGCACGTTGAAGACGAGGACCAGGATCGGCGTCATCAGCGAGCCGCCACCCACACCGGTCAGGCCGACCAGAAATCCGACGAACAGGCCGGACAGCGAATACAGCAGATCGATATGGGGGAAGGACATCGCGCGCGAAGAGGCCGGTTCAGGGGGCTACGCCGTCGCCTGCCGTGTCGAGAACAGCGCGCGCCGTAAGCGGCGCGTCAGGCTGGACAACGGCCAGGGCTGGCGGCGAAAATCCGCTATTGTCGCAAAACCGGCGGCTTGGCGCTGGGTTAAGCGAAATCGGACGCGTTGCGCCTGGCTTTCAATTACCTTGACTCCGTCCCACTGGCAGGATGCGGGCCAGATGCCGGCTCGCAACTTCACGTGCCGTGAGCGTCCTTCGCGCGCAGGCACGTGCCGAACAGCGCCGCGCAGCCCTGGCGCCACCATAACCAAAACCCGACATGAATCCCGGCATCCTCTACGCGTTCGCTGCATTCGTTCTTTGGGGGCTCTTCCCCATCTACTTCAAGACGCTGCATCAGATCCCCGCACTCGAAATGCTCGCGCACCGCATGGCGTGGTCGCTCGTGTTCGTGATCGCCGTGCTCGTCGTGCGCCGTCACTGGCGATGGCTTGGGCCCACGCTGCGCGACCGTCGCCTGCTCGGGCGCTTCGTGGCGAGCGCCGTGCTGCTCTCGGCCAACTGGGGCATCTATATCTGGTCCGTCAATGCCGGGCACATCGTCGAGGCGAGCCTCGGCTACTTCATCAATCCGCTCATCAACGTGTTGTTCGGCTATGCGTTCCTGCGCGAACGCCTGCGCCCACTGCAATGGGCCGCTGTGGCGCTGGCCACCGCGGGCGTCGTGTGGCTCACCTGGCAGAACGGTGCACCGCCCTGGATCAGTCTTGCGCTCGCCGTGACCTTCGGCGGCTACGGGCTTTTGCGCAAGACCGCGCAGCTCGGCGCGCTCGAAGGCCTCGCGCTCGAAACCGTGCTGCTCTTTCCCGTTGCGGTCGTTTATCTGACGATCGTGGGTCTCGCCGGCGCGAGCCACTTCACGCATGCCTCGCGCGGGCTGCAACTGCTGCTCGCGGCCTCCGGCCCGATCACGGCGGTCCCGCTGCTTCTCTTCGGCGCGGCCGCGCGGCGCATTCCGCTGTCGATGCTCGGTCTGATCCAGTACGTCACGCCCACGCTGCAGTTGCTCACCGGCGTGCTCATTTACGGAGAGCCGTTCGGCGCGGTGCGCGCCGTGGGTTACGGCGCGATCTGGCTTGCGCTCGGCGTGTATTCGCTCGAAGGCGTGCGCAGTCTCGTGGCTGAACGGGAGCGCCGCGCGGCGTGAGGGGCTGAGTGGTGCTGCCCTGTCGGGCATTGGCTGACCTGCCGGCGGCGCGGTAGGATGCCAGCACAATGCGCTGCGAGGTCGCGGCGAATCGCGTGCCGGTTGCGCGATCCAGTCGTGACCGGCAGTGCCTGAATCCGCAGCCAATCCTCAGTGGAGTGCCCCGCGCATGAGTATCGAAGCCGTCCGCCGGTTCGAGGAAGAATTCGCACCGCGCATTGCGGCGAAGCTGGCGAAACAGTTCGGCCCTTCGGTGCACGTCGATGTCGTGCCCAACGCCGGGCACGGCCACCCTACGCGCGTGCGCCTGCGCGGCGTCGCGAACGAGCACCGGCATCCGTATGTGTATCCGCTGAACGTCTCGCTGACCTGGGACACCGAGGAGATCGAGCGCCTCATGGAGCCCGGCGGCGAAGCGCGCTTCGAGCACTACCTTGAAGCGACCGGGCGCAAGCTTGCGTCATGGGAGTCGGCGCGCTCTGTCGATTTTGCTTCGCGCACGCAAGGCGAGCCCGAGGTGCTGCTAGGCGGGCTCGATTTCGAGGGCTAAGCGCGCCTTGGCCCTCGAGGTTCATCAGCCGCGCGCAGCCCGCGTGAGCCACTCGCGGCCCTTGAGCATGCCCCACCAGTAGAAGCTCGGCAGCACACTCGCCTTGAGCAGCCACATGAGGCGGCGGGGGCGCGTGGGGTCGAGCGGGAAGGTAGGCAAGAGACGCCCGCCATAACCGAACTCGGCCAGCACGACTTTGCCCTTCTCCACGGTGAGCGGGCACGAGCCGTAACCGTCGTAGCGATACGCCAGCGGTGCGCCCGCACGCGCGGCGAGCAGGTTCTCGGCCACGATCACGGCCTGCTTGCGCGCGGCCGCGCCGGTCTTGGCGTTCGGTGCCGAGCACACGTCGCCGAGCGAGAACACGTTCGGATAGCGCGGATGCTGGAGCGTGGCGTGATCGACTTCGCACCAGCCGGCTTCGTCGGCGAGCTGGCTGTCGCGGATGAAGTCGGGCGCGACCTGCGGCGGCACGGCGTGCAGCATGTCGAAGCGCTTCTCCACACGCGTGACGTTGCCGTTCGCATCTTTGACCTCGAAGGTGGCGATACGCGCCGGGCCGTCTACGGCCACGAGATTCGACGAGAACGCGAGGTTCGCGTTGTAGCGCTTCACGTACTCCATGAGCGGCGGCACGAAGGTCGCCACGCCGAACAGCACGGCGCCCGCGAGATTGAACTCCACGTTGACCTGGCCGAGTACACCCTGGCGTCGCCAGTGGTCGCACGCGAGGTACATGGCCTTTTGCGGTGCGCCCGCGCACTTGATCGGCATGCCGGGCTGACTGAAGAGCGCGGTGCCGCTCTTCATCTGCTGCACGAGCTGCCAGGTGTAGGGCGCGAGGTCGTAGCGATAGTTCGAGGTCACGCCGTTCTTGCCGAGCGTTTCCGTGAGGCCCGCAATGCGCTCCCACGCGAGCCGCAGTCCCGGCGCGACGATGAG
Organism: Paraburkholderia sp. BR10141; assembly: GCF_056155635.1. NCBI lineage: Bacteria > Pseudomonadati > Pseudomonadota > Betaproteobacteria > Burkholderiales > Burkholderiaceae > Paraburkholderia > Paraburkholderia sp. BR10141. The sequence goes on from NZ_JBMIQH010000039.1 coordinate 18,490, forward strand.
CTGGCGGTAGGCCACGCGCACGCCGCTGTCGAGCTGCACGACGTTCGCGTCCGGCTCGACGCGCGTGGCGGCCGCACGGAACCACTTCACGCCGGCGGGGATGACGCTCGCCATGGGCCGGCGCGTTTTTGTCACGTCGTATGCACCGCCGCCGACCAGCGTCCACGCGGGCTGATAGTCGTGGTGATCGCTCGGCTCGACGATGGCGATCTTCAGGTTCGGCTCGCGGCGCAACAGGCTCGCGGTGACGGCGATGCCCGCCGTGCCGCCGCCGATCACGACGACGTCCCAGGTTTCGCCTTCCCACGCGCAGGCCGCCGTCGCGGCGCGCGCGGCATTCGCGGCTTGCGCGGCCCGAGTGGGCGCGCCTTGCTGCGCGAGCCGATAGAGGCTCGTGGCGCGGTTGCCGCTGCGGCAGTACGCGAGCACGGGGCCGGGCAGGTCGATCAGCAACTGGGCGAAGCGCGCAGCGTCTTCGGCGGTGATCTGGCCGGGCGTTACCGGCAGATACGCGAACTGCAGACCGAGCTGCGAGGCCGCGGCGCGCAGCGCCTGCGACGTGGGTTGCGAGTCGCCGCCCTCGCCATCGGGCCGGTTGCAGATGATCGAGCGATAGCCCGCCGCCTGGATGGCGGCGAGGTCGTCGGGCGTGATCTGGTCGGCGCTCCCGAAGCGCGCGTCGTGTTGCGTGATTTGCATGTAATTTTTGTCCCGAGGCTGGTGCGGCGTAGTGCTGCTTTTATTGCGGTTTGGTATGGATCGATGCGGCTTCTTGCGAGCGGCGGCGCTGCTCCAGCACGGCGAAAATTGCCATGCCCGCGAGCATGGCGGCGACGAAGAGCCAGGCGCGCGGCTGGCCGCCGCCCGCGGCGACGAGCGCGGGGCCGGGGCAGAAGCCCGCGAGCCCCCAGCCCGCGCCGAACAGCAAGGCGCCGCCAACCAGTCGGCCATCAATTCGACGCGACGTGGGCAGCTGAATCGGGGCGCCAGCGAGGCTCGACGCACGCCGGCGCGCGAGCCAGAAGGCGGGCGCGGCGAGGGCGATGGCGCCTGCCATCACGAAGGCAAGCGACGGGTCCCAATTTCCGGCGAGATCGAGAAAGCCGAGCACCTTGGCCGGGTTGGCCATGCCCGAGACGAGCAAGCCGATGCCGAACAGCAGACCGCACGCGAATGCGCTGAGTTTTCGCATCTCAGCCTCCGATCAGGTGACGCACGGCGAACACGGTGGCGAAGCCCGCCGCCATGAACGCGCCCGTGGCAACGAACGAGCGGCGCGAACCGCGCGCGATCCCGCACACGCCGTGGCCGCTCGTGCAGCCCGAGCCGTAACGCGTGCCGATGCCGACCAGCAGGCCCGCCACGACGAGCGTGAACGCAGACGCATCGATCTGCATGGCCGGAAGCGCTGCGCGCAGCCGCCACAGCAAGGGGGCGGCAACGAGGCCGATGACGAACGCGGCATTCACGCCGCGCTCGCCGCCCGAGCCCGGCAGCAACCCACCGAGCAAGCCGCTGATCCCGGCGATGCGCCCGTTCACGAGCACGAAAAGCGCGGCGGCCGCGCCGATCATCAGGCCGCCCGCCAACGAGGCGTAGGGCGTGAAGTGAGCGAGGTCGAGACTCATGCCGGATGGACCTTGAGCCGCCCGCAATAGAGGCTCGAGAGCGTCTGCATGACCTGAATGACTTCGGGGCTCGCGAGGCGGTAGTAGATGTATTTGCCTTCGCGGCGCGTATCGACGAGACCTTCGTCGCGCAGCTTGCCGAGGTGCTGCGAAAGGCTCGGCTGATGCACGCCCACCAGCTCCTCGAGCTCGCCGACGTTGCGCTCGCCTTCGGTGAGCTGGCAAAGCAGCAGGAGACGGTCTTCGTGGGCAAGCGCCTTGAGCAGTGCGCAGCACTTTTCGGCGGATTCGCGCAGGGCCGCGAGCGCTTCGGGAGTGAGTGGTGAGTTCATGGGTCGCCTCGTGGGACGAGGTAGCAAGTCAATGCGCCAGATTATACTTTGTCTAAAAACATTATATAAATTTATAATATGTGTTTCAATAGAGGGTCATCTTTGCGGAGTCGTTGATGTCCCACCCAGCCCAGCTACCCACACCCGAGCCCACCGTCGAGCCCTTTTTCGACCCCGTCACGGCCACGGTCACCTACGTCGTGCACGCCGGGCGCGGCAGCGCCTGCGCGATCGTCGACCCGGTGCTCGACTACGATCCGAAATCGGGCCGCACCTCCACGGAATCGGCCGATCGCGTGATCGCGTTCGTGCGCGACTACGAGCTTCGCGTCGAGTGGCTGCTGGAAACGCACGCGCATGCCGATCATCTCTCGGCGGCACCGTATCTGAAGGCGCAGCTGGGCGGGCGCATTGCCATTGGCGAGCACATTCGCGACGTGCAGGGTGTATTTAGCGCGGTGTTCAATCTCGCCGAGACGCTCAGCCCGGACGGCAGTCAGTTCGACGTGCTGTTCCAGGACGGCGAGACATTCCGGGTCGGCGCTTTGGAGGCGCGCGCGCTACACGTGCCCGGCCACACGCCTGCCGATCTCGCGTATCAGATCGGCAACGCCGTGTTCGTGGGCGACACGCTTTTCATGCCCGACGTGGGCTCGGCGCGCTGCGACTTTCCGGGCGGCGACGCGCACACGCTTTACCGTTCGGCGCGCAAGCTGCTCGATCTGCCGGGCGACACGCGCCTCTTCATGTGCCACGACTATCCGCCGGCTTCGCGCGGGCCGTGTTTCGAGACCACGGTGAGCGCGCAGCGCAGCGGCAATATCCACCTGAACGAGACTGTGAGCGAAGAGGCGTTCGTGCAGATGCGCACCGCGCGCGACCGCACGCTCGCCATGCCGAATCTGATCCTGCCGTCGATCCAGGTGAATATCCGCGCGGGTCGCCTGCCGGAGCCCGAAGCCAACGGCGTGCGTTATCTGAAGATTCCGATTAACGCACTTTGAATATGTGCGGCGTGAGTTCCGCTAAGTGCCTCTGGGAGCGCGGGAAAACGTCGCTTGCTGCCCGCGCGCTTCGCTGTTCAGTTAGCAGTGAGCGTCCTCGTTGACTGGCAAGTTGCCGGCCGGTTCCTCCTGCAAGCCTGTGCCTGCATCGCTCGCGCCGGCAGCGCGCGATCTGCGCAACCGTATGGCCGGCACAGCGTGCAACAGACGACGCGCGCGCCTATGCAGCGGCCAGTCGACGAACTGGTAGAGCGCGGCGCCCATCGCCGTAGCCACGATCATCGTGAGCACCACCCCGAGCGGCGCAGTCGGATCAAAGCCGCCGAGAGCGCCCGGCAGCAGCTTGCGCGCAGCTTCCACACAGTATGGATGGCTCAGATAGATGGCATAGCTCGCATCGCCGATGAATATGGCTGCGCGTGTCAACGAGCCCGAGCCCATCGCCGGTTCCAGGCTCAGTGTGCAGCCGATCAGTACGAAAGCCGGCAGGCCGTAGTAAAGCAGCGGTGCGTTGGAAAGGTTGTGCCAGTTGATGTAGGCCATCCACGCATAGGCCGCTACCGCGATGCACCCCGCAAGCGGCAGCTTGATTCGGACTCCGGATTTCCAGATCTGGTAGGCCATGAAGCCGAGCGGGAACTCGAATAAACGCTGATTCGCATAGAACGCGGTGAATACGCCGTGCGAGTTCGATGCCTTCGCCGCGCAAAAGATCGCAAGGATCAGCGCAGAAGTGAACAGCAGGCGGCGACGGCGCACCAGCATCAACGAAACGGCTGTGACCACGTAAAACAACATTTCGTAGTTCAGCGTCCAGCCGACGAACAACATCGGGAATATCTGGCCGCTTTCCTTGCGATAGGGAATAAAAAAGAGCGACTTCAGCAGATTCCCGAGGTCCGCTGTGGTCGAATTCAACAACTCCGGCGCAATGAGTGCCCCGGCGAATACACCGAACGTCAACACCCAATACAGCGGCACGATGCGGGCAACGCGGTCCGCGAGAAAGCGCTGTGTGGTCAAATTCGGGTTGTCCAGCACGAGGGCGATGACGAAACCGCTTATCACGAAGAAAATGTCGACGCCGAATTCACCGAGCGTATGTCCAGTCGGCGACATGATGTGAAAGAAGATGACCGTTGTCGCTGCAACAGCGCGCAGCACGGTAAGAGACTTTAGCTTTTGCATGGTGGATGCGCGGTCTGCGCGTTCGCCAATGGCGCGCGGGACGGATGCTCTGCGTTTGATCGAGGCTATTCTGACATCGCCAAAACGCACGCGTGTGCGTAGTTTTGTGTGTGACCGTACACAAGTCAGCAATTAGTTAAAGAGTTACCTTGTCCGAAATTCGAAAGCGTCTGTCCACACGACCGGCCTGCAGCAAACTACATTGACAGTTCGATAACGCGTTCGCGTAAGGCGTTGCGCAAAAACTGATTGCACGGAGTCCCGCCATGAAAGCCATCCAGTTCAGGACCTTCGGCAAGCCCGAGGTGCTCGAGTATCTCGATCTGCCCACGCCCGCGCCAAAGGCCGGCAGCGCGCTCGTGCAGGTGCGCGCCGCCTCGGTCAACCCGAGCGATGTGAAGAACGTCGCCGGCCATTTCGAGCACACGGTGCCCCCGCGCGTCCCGGGGCGCGACTTCAGTGGCGTGGTGGTGGCTGGCCCCGCGGAGTGGCTCGGCGCCGAGGTCTGGGGCACGGGCGGCGACATCGGCTTCACGCGCGACGGCACGCATGCCGAGTTCATCGAGGTGCCCGAGGCTGCGCTCGTACGCAAGCCCGCGGCGCTCTCGCACGCGCAGGCCGCGTCGATTGGCGTGAACTTCGTCGTGGCGTGGCTGGGCACCGTCGATTACGCGCGCCTCGCCGAGGGTGAGACGATCGCCGTGATCGGCGTGTCGGGCGGGGTCGGCGGCGCGGTTACGCAGATCGCGAAGGCGCGCGGCGCGCGCGTGATCGGCGTGGGCCGCGAGGCGCCGCTTGCCGGCTCGCCGGCCGCGCGTCTCATCGACGCCTTCGTTCCCATGAACGAGCACACCGCCGAGCGCGTGCGCGAACTGACGGATGGCGCAGGCGCGGACGTGGTCTACGACGCCGTGGGCGGCGTGGCGTTCGAACTGGCGCTCTCGCTTGCGAAGCGGCGTGGCCGCGTGGTCGAGATCAGCGCGACGGGCAAGCGGCGCGTGGAGTTCGACCTGATCGACTTCTATCACAACGAGACGCAGCTGCTCGGCGCCGATAGCGCGAAGCTCGGCGTAGCCGAATCCGCGCCGCTCATGCGCGCGATTGCCGAAGCGTTCGACGCGGGCCAGTTCGAGCCGCCCGTCGTGGCTGCGCACTTTCCGCTCGCGCGGGCACGCGAAGCCTACGAGGCGGTCGCGGCGGGCACGCCGGGGCGCGTCGTGATCGACATGGCGTGAGCGCCCGAAGAACGAACAGGAGATAGAGATGAAGGCCTATCTGGTGTCGTTCGCGGTCGGCGCGCTCGCGGGCCTGCTCTACAACGTGCTGCAGGTGAAGTCGCCCGCGCCGCCGACCATCGCGCTCGTCGGGCTGCTCGGCATGCTGGCGGGCGAGAACGTCATCGGCGTCGTGCGCGCATGCGTCGCGCATCTGGCGGGGTGAGCGGGGCAATCCTCACTCACCGCACCGGATATCGCCTTGCGGCGCGGATTTTACCGACTGACGGGCTGGCTCACGCGCCGGCCCGCACGAGCCGCTCAGGCAAGCGCGTGCGCAGTTCACGTGCGTCGAGCGCCGCGAGATCCTTGTCGAGTTCGAGCGTGACGAGGCTGCGCGTTTGTGCGTCGATTGCCTTGCGCAACGCACCGAGGAACGCGGGCGGCGCCGCGAGGACCAGCGTGCCGTAGCGCGCGTCGTTGCGGGCCTTCGCGAGCGTCGTCGCGATCTCGGCCGCGAACACGGTGGCTTCGTGGTCGTGCTGGCTGGTGTCGGGATCGGTCGCGCTGCGGCCGAAGCCGACGCGGTCGGTGGTGCGCCCCGGCTTGTCGGTCACGAGGTTCTCGTCCGACATGCGGCCTTGCAGATGGAGCAGCGTCTCGACCTCGTCGATGGCACCCAGCGGGCTTTCGGCGGCGAAAATGCGCGCGGTCACACGGTTGGCGACAACAATCCAGATCGTTTTCGACATGTTCGACTCCCTGCCATGGCACCCGGCGCATGCGGCCGCCGGGCGGTTGAGTGGACTCGGGCCTCGCGGCGTAAACGTCAAGGGTAGCGCGCTTCGGGCCGCACGGCACGGGAAGTGCCGCCACGCTCGTCGGCGCACCGCTGGCGCTCGCGCGGGACGCGAAAGTGTCGCAACAGCGAGCCGCGTGCCCGCAGGCCGCTTGCCCTCCCAGAATTCGGAAGGATGATTCTTGCTGGCGGTGGATTATCTTTTTCTGTGCAAGCGCCTAGCCTTTAGACTCCGCAGCGCGCTGCACAGGAGTCCGCCATGAGCCCGAACGACTCGACCGCCTCGACCGCCGATCGCATCCTCCGTTATCCGAGCGACATCGCCTTCACGCCGACGGTCAAGGCGATGCAGGAGCGCCTGGGTTCGCGCGAGCTCTATGCGAGCGTGGAGCGCGATCACGCCTGGGGCGTGGCGCTCACGCCCAAAATCCAGGAATTCATCGCCGCGCAAACGAGCGTATTCCTCGGCACCGCGAATACCGAAGGGCAGCCGTACATCCAGCATCGCGGCGGCCCGGCGGGCTTTCTGCATGTGGTGGACGAGCACACCATTGCCTTCGCGGATTTCATCGGCAACCAGCAATACATCACGCTCGGCAACCTCACCGATAACCCGAAGGCGCATTTGTTCGTCATCGACTATGCGCGGCGGCGGCGCGTGAAGATTTGGGGCCGCGCGCGCGTCGTCGAAGACCCGGCGCTGGTCGAGGAATTGATGCCTGCGGGCTACAAGGCGCGCGCCGAGCGGGTGATCGTCTTCACGGTGCACGCGTGGGACATGAACTGCCCGCAGCACATTCCGCAGCGCTTTGAGGCCGCGGACGTGAAGGCCGCGTTAGACGAGCGCGACGCGCGCGTACGCGAACTGGAGGAGGCCGCCGCGCAACGCGAGGCCCGCGTACGGGAACTGGAAGCGGAAGTCGCGCGGCTGCGCGAGGGCGCCGCAGTGTGAGCGGGTGCTCGCACCGCGATTCACGCGCAGGCGGCTTACTTCGCCTTTTCCGCCGAATTGGTGATGGCCTGACCGCCCTTCGAAAGGTCCTCACCCGCGCCTGCGATGGTGTTGCAGGCGGCGAGTGTCACAGCGAAAAGTGCAAGCGCAAACGCGAGATAACGGGTCATCCTGGCTCTCCCTGAATCGAATAGGCGGCAAATAAGCGTCGAATGGAAGCGGCGGCGGGCATGGAGAATGCGCGCCGTCCTTCCTTTCAATTCTACGCGCGAAGCGGGGACACATGCGCCGAGGCTGCGCGCCGACGCGTGCGTGACATCGAGCCGTTCTCAGCGCTTGCGCGTCCTGCGCACGACGAGCCACTTGGGCGATCGAAAGCGCACGATGCTCACATAGAGCCAGACATAGGTGAGCGCGAACAGTACGACGAAACAGAACAGATGGAGCGTGTGGCGCCAGAACAGCGTGGCCGGAATCACGGCGATCAGGCAGAGCAGCCACAGGTAGGGCGAAGTGAGCGAATTGCGCCGCGTGAGTTCTCGAGCATTGCGCGCGCCCACGACCCAACGCATGAGACGCTTGTACACGAGCATGTGCAGGTGCACGCCGTCGGGGATGCCGGGCGACATGCCGCGCACGAACTTCTTCCGGTAGATCGAGAAACATGTCTCGAAGATCGGATACATGAAGAGCAGCACCGGATACCAGGCCGACACATCGCGGTTGCGCATGACGAGCAGGATCGACAGCTCGGCGAGCATGAAGCCGATGAAATACGCGCCACCGTCGCCGAGAAAGATCAGGCCGGCGGGGAAATTCCACATGAAAAAGCCCAGCACCGCGCCCATCATGATGAACGACGCGGAGAGCACCACGGGGTCGTGCACCTGGAAGGCTACGTAGGCGAGCGAGGCGAACATCATGAACGCGACCATCGAGGCGAGGCCGTTGAAGCCGTCGATGATGTTGATCGCGTTGGCGAGCGCGGCGACCGCGAGCACGGTGATGACGAATGAAATTGCGGCGTAGGAAAGCAGAAAATCGAGCGGCGGCACGCTGATGCGCGTGACCGCGATGCCGAGGAACCAGAACGCGAGCGCGGCGGCGGCCATCGTGCACAGGAGGCGCGCAAGCGGCGAGACGCGCTTGGTCAGGTCTTCGATGAGCCCCGAACCGAACGCCGGCAACCCGCACGCGACAATCCCGAGTATGCCGCCGGAGACGGCCGGATACGCCCCGTGCAACTGCGCGGCCGCCACGATCAGCCCCGCGAGGATGCCCGTTCCGCCGATGCGCGGCACGGGACGCACGTGGAATTTCTGCACGCCGACGAGATCGGAATCGACGGAAAACCTTTCATGCAGATGCGCGTAACGCACGATCAGCAGCGTGACCAGCAAGGAAACGAGAAAGCCGAGGGCAAAACTGAGCATGAAAGGAAACCGCGACCGGAAGAAGGAATGCGCGATTATACAAAGGCGGACAGGCTGCCCGCCCCGAACCTCTTGCGGCCGGCGCCGCGCTCAGGTTCCCGGCGCGTTCGCGGGTGTGACTTCGAGCAGGATGACGTGGTCGGGTACTTCCACGGTGAGTTGGCGCACGTCGCGATGGATTTTGCGCGGCTCCGCTGAAGCGAGCGGATCGTAAAGCTCGACGCGTTTTGCTGTTTCGCCAAAGTCGAGATCGACGCGCGCGGGCGGGCTGGTGAGCGGCTTTCCTGTCGCACGGTCCCAGATGAGCGTTTCGTTCCAGAGCACCAGCACGAAGCGGCCATCCTTTTTCTGCAGCAGCAGACTATTCGCCGATTGCGGCATATCCGAAAGCGTATAGGCGAGCGTGTTGCTCGCCGCTGCGCTTGCGCGCCGTGAGATGTTGGCGTTCAGGATCGACGTGAGATTGCGAATGGCATAGGCCACCGGCTTAGGACTGTTGTCGTTGCGAAAGAGCCCGTAGTGCATTTCATCGTTCTTGTGCGCCGGATCGGGCTTTTGGTCGAGCAGTTCATAAACATAGAGCCGCTTCACGCCCGCCGACGCCGCATCCATATAACCGTTGAGAATGCCCTTGGCCTGCGTGTCCTCGTCGACGCCGAGCATGTACCAACCCGCTTGCGGCAATGAAAAGTAGCCGAACTCGGTGATGACGAGCGGCAACTGAAATCTCTGGCCCAGGTGAATCGCCGCAAGCATCCACTTGTCGCCGTTCGCGTTCCAGAGGGGCTGCTCGCCGTTTTGCGGGTAGACATGCTGATTCGCAAAGTCGGCCGAAGCTGCACGCGTCTCGACTGACTTGGGGTCGAAGCCGGTCGCGTCGTATACGGGCACTGCTTTGAGCTCCGGCATGCCGTGTACGCGTGCGTAGAGGTCGCGCTGCACAGCGAGCCCGGCTGCAGCGCCGGTCAGCCCCTGGTAAGCGACTGGAAAGTTGTTGAGTTCGTTGGGGCCTTCGATGGCCGCAACGCTGCCGGGCACCTCGGTATTCAACTGCGCGACCTGCCCGATGTGTTTCTCGAAGTCCGCGCCCATCAGGAAGTTGAATTTCACCCCGCGCTGCGCGAGATAGACATAGCTGGAGAACGGGATGGAAGAGCCGGGCGGGTAGTCGCGGACGTGGTGAATACCGAGCCACGCCATATCGTCGGCGACGTTGTGCACGTTGACGTACGCGCCGTCGGTATAGCTGACGTGGGTGTCGACAGCGAGCGTCTGGAGGAATTCGTCGGCTGGCATGGCGTGCACAGCGTCGCTCGCGTGCACCGCCGATACACATGCGAGTGCGCAGATACCTGCCGCCAGGCTTTCAATGGTACGTATGCCGAACGGCCAGGTCCGTTTCGCGTGTCTCGCGTCTCGCGAACGGGCGGTATCGGTGGGCAGACGATGGGTGCTTCCTGCGGAATGCATCACGGCGTATTCCTCGCGTGGAGCGGTTGCCGGCTACCGATTACGCGCGCTTGCTCGCTCCACGCCGGCATTTTCAATTGGCTTACCCCGGTTGGAGGCGCAGCCAGAAAGCATTTTGCCGTGTCATTGGCCACTTCATGTGTGCGACGGCGAACGGATAGGCACTCCGCGGGAGACTAGATTCCGTCTATCACAGATGTCGCGATCAGATAATGAAAATAGAGTCGATTGTCGCGATCTCCAGGGTAAACATTAAGGAATCCTTTATATCAATCAGGCGAACCGGGTCCGAGAGCCGTTGCGTTATGTGCGGTTGCGCACATAACGCAACGCTCGCATTGTGACTTGCAGAGCGTCCCCAGCGCGGTTCGCATCATGAGGCAGCGGCGATCGGAAACTGTTGGTGGGATTGCGCACGGTTCCTGCGTCGCTCGCGCCGTAATGTGTTGTCGTGGGTTATCGGGGCAGGCGGCACGTGACGTAGGGATCGCCTGAGACGGGGATTTCCGTGCGTTCGCCGATGGCGGACGACTGCCAGCCCATGAATGTCTGACGAACACGACACGCACTGGGGTAGGGAAATGTCAGAGTTAACGCAACGGTCAGAGTTTGCGCAACGTACGGTCGACATCGTGCTGCAACGTACGGTCGATGTCGTGCTGATCGTGCTGGGCGCCATTTGCGCCGTACACCTGAATCTGAATTCCGGACAGGTGGCCGAGGTGCATCACCCCGATCCCACGCTGGTGGCATTTTGCGCGGCACTCGCGCTCTCGGTCTTTCCCGCTTGCGGGACCTATGGCACGCGCGGCAGCCGGTCGCTTTTCAGCGTCGCGGGCCGCACGGCGTTCGCCTGGCTCGCGGTGCAGCTTTGCGGACTCGTGCTGCTTTATGCGATTCATCACGATCATCTGCTGGCGTTGCCGTGGTTCATGTACTGGACACTGACGACGGGTATTTCGCTGTTGCTGTCGCACACGCTGTTCTTTTCGGAATTCAGCGTGCTGCGAGTGACCCGTGAATGGTGGCGCGGGGAAGCTTACGAAATCGGTTCGCGCGACAAGGTTCGCAGCGCTGTCATCGGGCACGCCTTGAAACGCGTCTTTGACATTGTGGCGGCAGTGAGCGCGATCGTGCTGCTCTCGCCGCTGCTCGCCGTGCTCGCGCTGCTGGTCAAGCGCGATGGCGGTCCGGCGCTGTACGGCCATACGCGCGTAGGCCGCCATGGCAAGAAATTCCGCTGTCTCAAGTTCCGGTCGATGGTGGTGAACTCGGAGCAGGTGCTCAAGGATCTGCTCGAGCGTGACCCCGAAGCCCGCGCGGAATGGGAGCGTGAATTCAAGCTCAAGAACGACGTGCGCGTAACGCGGATCGGCCACTTTCTGCGCCGCTCGAGCCTCGATGAACTGCCGCAGCTCTGGAACGTCCTGCGCGGCCAGATGAGTTTTGTCGGCCCGCGCCCGATCATCGACCAGGAGCTGGAGCGCTATGGCGAGGCGAGAAAGTACTACCTGATGGCCACGCCGGGTATCACGGGTCTGTGGCAGGTGAGCGGACGCAACGATATCGACTACGCGACGCGCGTTCTGCTCGACGTTTCCTATGTGGAGAACTGGACCTTCCGGAAGGACATCGGGATTCTGTTCAAGACGTTTTTTGTCGTGATTCGCGGAACTGGCGCGTATTGAGCTGCGAGCGAGCCGAAAAAGAGGGTGAAAGCGGGCTGCAAACGTGTTAGCACGAGACGCGGTTGACATATCAGGTATCCGGTTCACACGGCATGACCCGGGACGCATGTAACGGATTGGGGGTGTTGCGATGGGACTGATTGCGATGAACTGGATCGGGAGTGCGCACGCGCGTGTCGGGCGGGATTTTGGACTCGCGGGCGCGCTGCGCCGCGGGGCTGCGTGCGCCGTTTGCCTGGCGCTCACGGCGCTGAGCGGCTGTGCTCTGGCGCCGGGCATGACCTACTCTTCCGGAGCGGCGGGCTCCACGGCGAACCCGGGTGCCGTTGCGGCATCTGGCGCAGCGGTGCCTGATAGCGTGGCGGCCAAGGGAATCGCTGGTGCACCGACCGGTACGCTCGTCGAGATCACGAGGGACCTCGTCGACAAGGAGGCCGCGGCGCGGCCCAAGGGCATTCCGGCAGACGTGCAGCAGATGTTCGCCAAAGCCACGCCGTATGAAATCGGCCCCGGCGATATTCTCACCATCGTCGTCTGGGATCACCCCGAACTCAACCTGCCCGCGGGCGGCGGCGGCGGCGACGGTCCTTCGGGCGCCAGTTCGGTTGCGTCCGGCTACACCGTCGATAACAACGGCTTTATTCAGTATGCCTATATTGGTCCGCTGAAAGTCGCGGGTCTTTCGGAAATGGGTGTGCGCGACATCCTCGCGGAGAAGCTCGCGAAATACGTGCGCCAGCCGCAGATCACCGTGCGCATCGAAACCTATCGCAGCAAGCGCGTGTATCTCGACGGCGAGGTCAAGACGCCGGGCGTGCAGGTGCTCAACGACCGGCCGATGACGTTGCCCGAGGCGATCAATCGGGCCGGCGGCTTCACGAGCAATGCCGACCGCTCGCATGTGTCAGTGACCCGTGGAGACACCACAGTGGATATCGATATGCCGGCGATGATCCGCAAGGGGTTCAATCCCGATCGGATCGTGCTACACGATGGTGACCTTGTGCGGATCTTCGCGCAGACGGACAGCAAGGTTTTCGTGGTCGGCGAGGTCGAGCGTCCTGGCGGCGTGATGTTCAATAACGGACGCATGTCGCTGAACGAGGCACTTGGCAATGCGGGAGGGATCAACCAGTCGTCGGGCGACGCCTCGCAGGTGTATGTCGTGCGTGGACGCGATACCAGCCAGCCGACCGTGTTCCATCTCGACGCGAGCAGCGCGTCGGCAATGGCCACGGCCGATTCGTTCGAGCTCAAGCCCAACGATGTCGTATTCGTCGATACGTCTACTCTCGTGAAGTGGAGCCGTGTCATCAGCCTGATTTTGCCGACGACCCAGGCCGCTGCGACGAGCCGAGCGATTGGATACTGATGCGTACATGAACGATATAAACCACACGAACCGCGTCGATCGACCTGTTCGCTTTCGGGGGCACAAGATGAATAACCGCGACTATCTTCTTGAAGGGCCTGCGGAGACGATCATGCCGATCGCCCCCGACGGCGGTCATATGGGCAATATGCTGGACACGCTTTACGCGGGCCGCAAGACGATTCTGATCGTTACGCTGATCTTTACGCTTATCGGCACCCTCTACGCGGTACTGGCGTCCCCCGTCTATCAATCGGACATGCTCATTCAGGTGGAGGAGAGCCCGAACGGTGCAAAATCGGCGCTGGCCGATCTTTCCTCCCAGTTCGCGGTCAAGACCCAGGCATCGGCGGAAATGGAGGTATTGCGTTCGCGGATGGTCGTGTCGTCCGCCGTGGATGCGACCAAGCTCTATATCAAGGCGACCCCACGCTATTTCCCCGTGGTGGGCCGCTGGGCTGCGCGACATCTGAGCCTCGGCAACTGGTCGGGATGGGGCGGTTACGCCTGGGGCGACGAGGCGATCGAGGTCACGCAATTCGACGTGCCGACGCGCCTCCAAGGCAGACCGTTTGTCTTGACCTACCGGGGCGAGGGAGCCTACACGCTCGAGGGGGGCGGCATCACGCTCGAAGGCAAAGTGGGAGAAGCGCTGCACGCGCCGACGGTGGGTGGCGCCATCGACCTCGTCGTCGGCAGGATCGACGGGCAGCCGGGCACGGTCTTCAACGTGATGCGCCTGTCCGAACTGAGCGCGATCCAGGGGCTGCAGACGGCAATCGCCATTACGGAAAAGGGCAAGGAATCCGATGTCATCGGCGTTGCGCTGGATGGCGAAGACCCGGTACTCACCAGCAACATTCTCAACGCGGTCGGCAACGAATACATCCGGCAGAACGCTCAGCGCACGCAGGAAGAAGCGCAAAAGCAGATTGCCTTCCTCGACCGTCAGTTGCCTCTGCTCAAGGCCCAGCTGGAGAAAGCCGAGGACGAGTTCAACGCATTCCGCTCGGCGCACGGCGCCGTCAATCTGGATGCCGAAGCTTCGGCACTGTTGCAGAGTTCGGCGCTGGCGCAGCAGCGTATCGCCGATCTACAACAGCAACGCGCGCAGGCGATGGCCCGTTTCACCGACGACAACCCGGCTCTCGTCGCCATCAATGGGCAACTGGCCGAAGCGCAGAAGTCGCTGGAACACCTGGCCGGCCAGACTCGCGCCCTGCCGCCGGTGGAGCAAGAGGTCGTGCGCCTGCAGCGGGAAGTGACCGTCGATACGAACATCTACACGAATCTCTTGAACAACCGCGAGCAGCTGCGTCTGATCAAGGCAGGCCGCGTGTCGAATGTCCGCATGATCGACGCCGCGGTGCCGCCTGAAGGACCGATTCGGCCGAAGCGAGCCATTATCGTGGTCGCGGCCGTGTTCACCGGCTTGTTTGCCGGCGCCGCGCTCGTGCTGCTGCGTCAGAGGCTCAACCGCGGCGTCTCCGTCGTGGACGAGATCGAAGCGGGCACCGGGCTGGCAGTCTTCGCGGCCGTACCGCGCAGCCGCATTCAGCATTCGCTTGCGCGCCGTTTGCCGTACGGCGCGCCGGGTGCGAACACGGTGCTCGCGCATACGGCCGTTTTCGACCCGGCGGTCGAGAGCCTGCGCAGCTTCCGCACCGCGCTCGAGCATTCGCTGGAGGACGCGGATAATCGTGTCGTGCTGCTGGCAGGGCCGACACCGATGGTCGGCAAGTCGTTCGTCTCGGTCAATCTGGCCGCCGTATTCGGTGCGTCTGGCAAGCGTGTGCTCCTGATCGACGCGGATCTGCGGCGCGGCTCGCTGAACCAGCATATGGCGGTGCCGAGCATGCCGGGCGTCACCAACATCTTTGAACCCTGCCAGAGCTACGACCACGTGGTGAATCGCGACGTGATGCCGGGCGTCGACTTCGTTGCGACCGGGGGTTATGTCACCAATGCCAGCGAGCTGCTGCAAAAAGATGCTTTCCGGAACTTCGTGGCGTGGGCCAATTCGACGTATGAGCTCGTGCTGATCGACGCGCCGCCGATTTTGCCGGTGGCCGACGCCGGGATCATCGGAAGATTGGCGGGCACCGTGTTCGTGATCGCGCGCCAGGGCGCGACGAGCGTGAGCGATCTGCGCGAGTCCGTGCGTCGCTTCGAACAGGTTGGCGTGCCGATTCGCGGCGTGATCTTCAATGACATGACATCGCGTCCGGGGCGCTATGGCAATGAATATGCCGCGTACGGCTATTCGAGCTACGGCTTTGCCAAGGATACGGGGAGCACCAAGGCGGAGTAGCGCACTGCGAGGTGTGCAAAATCGCCCGATCTTTTCGTCGATGACTGCGCCGCGGTCCATCGAATTGCCAGTCAAGCGGCGCCTCATGGGCTGGAGCGAATTCGCCCTGCTTCAGCCCGCTTCACCGGCGGCAGTGTGATTGTCCGCCCGCATGAGGCGCGAACTCATCACGCGCTTCAGTCGTCCGTGACTTGACCGTATCCGTCAATCGCATTAGCGGCGACTTTCCATCGCAATTCGCCACCGACTCTCCGGGACCGGCTTCGGATGCGTGAGTTGGCGTGACATGAGCGACGGCGAACATTCGCCGGTGCGAAGACCGGCCACACTTCAAGACATACGAATTGCATGGCGCGGCCCGTTGAATCCGGCCGTGCCTTCTACCTTGGGATGAATCACGTGCTTGCCCCCAATCTGATGATTAACGGCCGCTTCCTGGGTCGCCGCGCGACGGGTGTCGATCGCTTTGCGTTCGAGACGATCCGCGCACTCGACCAGCTGATCGAGCTGCGCGATCCACGCGTCGCCGGATTGCGGACAGAGATCATCGTTCCCGAAGCGCTGGCCGCCATGCCGAATCCGTTCCGGCACGTCGCGTTGCGCGCGAGCGGAAAGGGCGGTGGCCTGCGTTGGGAACAGCTCGCGCTGCCGCAAGCCGCACGCGGCCGGTTGCTGCTCAATCTCTGCAACTCCGGGCCCCTGTGGTATCGCCGTCAAATCACGGTGCTGCACGACGCGGCGCCCGCGCGCGTGCCGGACAGCTACAGCCGGTCCTTTGTTGCCTGGTATCGCCTGATGGCGCCGCGTCTTGGCCGCATATCGCGGCGTGTCATTACCGTGTCGGAATTCTCGCGGCGTGAACTAAGTGACGCTTACCGGATTCCGGTAGACAAGATCGGCGTTGTGTCGGAGAGCGGCGAGCACATGTTGCGTGTGCAACAGGATGCGGCTCCAACGTCAGTCACGCGCGACGAGCGTCCATTCGTGCTTGCGGTGGGAAGCCTCAATCGTCACAAGAATTTTCAGCTCGTGGCCGAGGCGGCGCGCCTCATTCGTGACGCGCAGTTCGACATCATCGTGGTAGGCGGGGGCGACGCACGAGTCTACGGTACGGGCCAGGATGCGTTGCCTGCGTTCGTGAAGCATCTCGGCTACGTAAGCGATAGCGAACTCGCGGCGCTCTATCGGCGCGCGGCGTGCTTCGTGTATCCGTCACGCTACGAGGGCTTCGGCTTGCCGCCCGTCGAGGCGCTGGCGCTTGGCTGCCCGGTCATCGCTTCGCGGCTGCCGGCTGTCCAGGAAGCATGCAGCGACGCCGTGCTCTACACCTCGCCAGACGATCCTGCGGAACTGGCGAGCTTGCTCGAGCGAATCACGCGCGATGCCGCGTTACGCGAGAATCTGCGCGAACGGGGCCGCGCACGGACTGCGGAGCTCACCTGGCGAGCGACTGCGACCAGGTTGATCGAGGAGATCTCGCCGTGGCTAATGTGACGCTTGCATCCAATCTTGCGAAGGACACTCGCCGTTTCGGCCGTGTCGCGCTCGTGCATGAGTGGCTTGTCACTTACGCGGGGTCGGAGAAGGTCGTGGGGCAGATTCTTCAGCTCTTTCCACAGGCCGATCTATACAGCGTTGTCGACTTCTTCCCGGAGTCGCAGCGGGGCGTGCTGGGCGGCAGGCATGCAACGACTTCGTTCATTCAGCATCTGCCGCGGGCGCGCAAATCGTTTCGCACTTACCTCCCGCTCATGCCGCTGGCGATCGAGCAGTTCGATCTCTCGTCCTACGATCTCGTGATCTCGTCTAGCCATGCTGTGGCCAAGGGCATTTTGACCGGTCCGAACCAGGTGCATGTCAGTTATGTGCACTCGCCGATCCGGTATGCGTGGGATCTGCAGCATCAATATCTGTGCGAAGCCGGGCTGCAGCGCGGTATGAAAAGCTGGATCGTGCGCGCGTTGCTTCACTACATGCGGATCTGGGACCAGCGTACGGCGCATGGCGTGGATGCGTTCGTCGCCAATTCTGCATTCGTGGGGCGACGCATTCGCAAAGCGTACGGCAGCGAGGCCACGGTGGTCTACCCGCCGGTCGATGTGGAGCGGTTCGAATTGGGTGACCAGCACGAAGACTTCTATTTGATTGCCTCGCGCATGGTGCCATACAAACGCATACCGCTCATCGTCGAGGCATTCGCCACGATGCCATCGCGGCGTCTCGTGGTGATCGGTGATGGCGCCGACTTTGCGCGTGTGAAGGCGTGTGCCACGCCCAATGTGACGTTGCTCGGCTATCAGCCCGATGAGGCTCTGGTCGACTACATGCAGCGTGCGCGGGCGTTCGTCGTCGCCGCGGAGGAAGACTTCGGTATTTCAGTTGTCGAAGCACAGGCCTGCGGCACGCCGGTCATCGCTTTGGGTCGTGGAGGCTCGCGGGAGATCGTGGTGGATTCGCCGGACCCCGAACGCGGCACGGGGCTCTTCTTCAGCGAGCAAAGCGTGGAATCAATTGTCGATGCGGTGGAGCGCTTTGAGCGTCAGCCGCCGCTCAAAGCGGAAGTTTGCCGTCGTAACGCGATGCGCTTTACGGAAGAGCGGTTCAAGCAGGAGTTTCTCAGTGTAGTGGAACGCGCGATGGATGCCGACAAAGTGCTCGCCGACACGCCACCTGTGGTGCGGCGCTGGCATTCAGCCTGAGTTGACACAATAACGAGATCGTTCACGCACGAATGCTGCGTGAACGCATAGGGGTTTCGGCAAGTGGAACTGACGATATTCGGAGTCATCGTGTTCGTCGCCGGACTGGCGGCGCTCTACGTGTCGTATCGCGGCGCGATTTACGGCATGGCGGCGTTTTCCCTGTTTGGATGTACGCTCGCGCTCGGCCTGGGCGGCATCGGCATTTTGCCGGCGCAAGTCTTTCTCGCGTTCTTCGCACTCAGGGCGTTCAATCTCGTGGGCGGGAAGGGGCTCGCTGACGCGGTCTCGCAGGGCAAGCCCGGCTTCTGGCTGTTCTGCACCTGCCTCTGGGGCGTTACGGGTGCCATCATGCTGCCACGCTTGCTGAGCGGCGCGACACTCGTGTTCCCTGTCGACCGCAGCAGCCAGTTCATCGTATTGCAGCCGCTTGGCCCTGTCTCCGGCAATCTGTCTCAGACGATCTATTGCATCGCCGACGTCATAGTGTATTGCTCCATGTTCGCGTTCCTGCAATATCGCGGTGTATACCGGACGCTCGCCAACGCCATCTTTCTACTCGCCTCGCTTGACGCGCTTGCCGGCGTGATCGATATCGTTGCGCACGCGGCGGGCCTCGACGTTCTCTCCGCTATCAAGACGGCGCAGTTCGCCGATTTGACCGGCCAGGAAATGGCCGGGATGGTTCGCATCAGCGGCACGTTCAGTGAAACGTCTGGCTTTGCGGCTTTTACGCTGCCGATCTTTGTCTTTTGCCTGAATCTCTGGCTCGTCGGCTATCGCCCGAAACTGGCCGGTCCGCTTTCGATTGCAACAGGAAGCCTGCTGCTGCTGTCGACTTCGGGAACCGCCTATGTCGGTTTAGGCGCGTATCAGCTGGTACTGCTCTTTAGCCGGCCCGCGGTGATCTCGCGTTTCGCCCCGGTACGCAAGCAACGGCTGTGTGTTATTTCGGCATGCGCGGGTCTGTTGGGCGTTCTCTACGTGATCGTCTTTTTGCCGGGGGTGGTGAAAGTGCTCAGTGATTTCGTCGATGCCGCGATCCTGAGCAAGGCAGGTAGTGACTCCGGTGTCGAGCGAATGGGCTGGAATTCGCAGGGCATCACCAACTTCTTCGATACGTACGGAATAGGCGTTGGACTGGGAAGCATTCGTGCGTCGAGCTTTCTGGTGGTGCTGGTGGCAAGCCTTGGCGTCGTGGGTGTGGTGTGTTACGGGACGTTCCTTGGCAAGACGCTGCTGACGCCGGTGCCTGGCCATTACCCGTTCGCGGAGCGGGCCATCGCCTATGCGGCGCGTCACGCCATGATCGCGACGTTGATCGTCGCCTCCGCTTCGCTTAGCGTCTTCGAACTCGGTACGTGTTTTTATTTATTTGCGGCCGCAGCGGGCGCACTCTCGCCGCGTGTGCCGCGACGTGTGCCCGCGCGCGGCGGATGGGTTGCCAGGGGGGCTCATGAATAAGGTGCATTCGTCGCTGTCAAAGCTTGAACTGCTGGCAGTATATTTTTCGTACGCAATACGCTACCTCTACCCGCTCGTTCTCATTCCTTATTACGGAAGAGTGCTGGGCTCGAGTGGTTACGGAGTGGTATTGGCCGGACTGTCGCTTTCCAGTGCTCTCTGGCTGCTCGTCAACTTCGGATTTTCTACCATCGGCGGGCGGGATATCGTCCACACCGAAGTCGCGAGCGAACGCGATACGATTTTTCGGGATCAATTCACGGCCCGGCTGCTATTGTCCGTTCCCGGTGCGATCGTCGGAGGCATCGCGGTTTGCAGGTCGGACATCATTGCCAATGTGCCGCTTGCGGGGTTTTTCGTCGTTGCCGGAGGGCTGCTGTCCGCCTTTAACATTGGCTGGTATTTCACCAGCACGGGACGCCCGCGCACGAATGTTCTGATCGAAGTCATGGGGCTCCTGCTTTCGCTCGCACTGATCTTTACCTTCATTCGCAAACCGGCTGATGTCGACCGGGCGTTTCCTGTGATTTTTACCTCCAGCATGATCCAGACGCTGGTGGCATATTGGCTTGTTCGAAAAGAATACACGGGCTTCATTGCACCCATGCGGGCGGCCGTGGGTCTGATCAAGCGGTCGGCCACGATCTTCATCTACAGCGGAACAGCGGTCCTGGTGCTGGATGCCTCCACCTACATTCTGTCGCTGCTGGCCGCGGCCCCGGAAGTGAGTGCCTTTGGTCTCTCCGAGCGCCTGGTGGGTGCCGCGTTGAGCATCATGGCGCCCGCCGCCCAGATTCTGGCGCCGAAGGTCATGTATCTGGTTACCCGTAACCCGGACCGAGCGAATCTGCTTGCCCGGCGAACATTTGCCGTCTTCTTTGTCGGCGCGGTGGCGGGAGTGATCCTCACGAGACTGCTCTCTGAATGGCTCATACCGCTGGTATTTGGACCGGAGCTCGGCCATGCCGTCCCGGTCCTGAATATCATGATCTTCATTCTGCCGCTTACCGTTTGCACGCGGGTACTCGGTATCTATTTCCTGATTCCCCGAAAACTCGAAAGGCAGCTTGCCTGGAGCGGTGTGATCAGCGCGGTGGTGAACCTGATGGTGGCCATTCCCCTTGCCAGCCACTGGGGGGCCACAGGTATGGTCTACGCGCGAATCCTCGCGGAAGGATCATTGCTGGTCATGCTGATTTTCGGAATCTGGAAAGCCGGCTTGTTTCGCGAGATTCTCGGAATCAACGAAGGTTTCTCTTTGCCGGGGAGATTTGGAAGATGGCTCGAATGACGAGCGCCGCGAATCGCTTTGCGCATGCGTTGTGGTGTACGCGCGAGATCTGCGGGTGCATGCGGCAGGCAGGAGTGCGATGCCTCGCGCGTCGATGCCGCGTCCCCCGCATTCCTGCAGGCAATGATCGATGAGGTCAATGATGGAATCGAGCTTCAGTTCACGAGTCACGATGGCCGAGCCGATGAGTCAGCCTTCACCTGACAAAGATCCGAGAATCTGCCTGATCTTCGCCACTCGTGGTCGCGCAGACATTCTCAAGGACGTCGTTGCCTTCGTCGACTTGCAAACGGTTAAACCCGATCTGATCATCGTCTCCTGCGTCTCGGACGAGGACGTTGGCGACCTGTCAGTCCAGCCTGGAATGATCGTGCTGAAGGGGCGGCCTGGACTGACGACGCAACGCAATCACGCGTTGAACCATGTGCCGGACGACGTCGACGTCGTGATTTTTCTGGACGATGACTTTCTGATGCACAGCGAGTGGATTGCGGAAGTCCTCAAGGCGCTGGATAGCGATCCATCCATTGCCTGCGTCACCGGAACCGTCATCGCCGATGGCATTCATGGGCCGGGTTATTCCTTCGAAGAAGGGCAGGCCATCGTTGCCAGGATCGGCGAACTTCCGGAACGGTTGATCGTCGCGCCGACCGGTGGCCCCTACGGGTGCAACATGGCATTCCGCGCCAGCAGCATCGCTGGTCTGCGCTTTGATGAGCGCCTCGTTCTCTATGGCTGGCAGGAGGATCGTGATTTCGGAGGTCAGATCTGGAACCGAGGCTATCTCGTCGTGCGTATCAATACAGCACTAGGCGTGCACATGGGAGTCAAACGCGGCAGGGTATCCGGATGCAAACTAGGTTATTCGCAGGTCATCAATCCGTTCTATCTGGTGAAAAAGAAGACGATGCCTCTGCGCCCGGCGGTCGACCATGTCATACGCAATATCGCGAGCAACATAGTGCGAAGCTTTGCACCGGAGCCATGGATCGACCGGCGAGGACGACTAATGGGGAATCTGATCGGATTGTGGGACTTCTTTCGCGGAAGGCTCACGCCTGAGCGACCCGAGAGCTTTTAGCAATCTGATGAACAAAGATTCTCATTTCGCGGTGCCCGATTGCCTGCGCGGCCTCGCAGCCATATCGGTCCTGCTCTTTCACTTTAATCACTGGCTGGGGATTCCGTGGTTGGCCCCCAACGCCGGTATTGCTGTTGACTTCTTCTTTGGCCTGTCGGGTTACGTCCTGTGCGTGGCGTATCGTGGCCGCTTCGAAAGAGGGCTGAGCGGTGCGCTTTTCGCGCGTATCAGACTCATACGGCTGATGCCGATGATCGTGATCGGAACGCTGTTGAGTGCATCGTATCTGGCGGCGAGATATGTTCTGCTTCGCGATTCCGACATCTCTCCGCGCTGGCTCGCGGCCGCCACGCTCTTTGGTCTATCGTGCATTCCGGTCTTCGGTGCTCCGCATGCAATTGGAGGGCCGCAGGTGTTTCCGCTCAATGGCCCCGAATACACGCTGTTCCTCGAGCTGGTGGTCAATCTCTTCTGGATGCTCACACGCCGAGTCGACGGAATAAAGTTCGCGCTCACCATGGCGATCGCGGGCTACGCGCTTACCGCGGTATCCGGTATGGGAGGCGATACGCCGCAGACTTTCCTTTCCGGCTTTCCACGTGTATTCGGCGCCTACTATCTGGGCGTCCTGCTTTATCACGCTCATATGAAATTCGGGCTGCTCTCGTTGAAGATCTGGAGGTCGCTATTTCTTCCAGCGTGCGTCGCAACGATGGTCATTATGGGGTGGAATGGCCAGATCCCATTTTTCGTACAGTGGCTGTGGGCTGCCGCTGTGATGCCGTTGCTGATCCTCGGCGGATCTTCGATTGCGCTCACCGGGCCCGTACGGACGGTCGCGCTCGTTCTTGGGGAACTGTCGTATCCCGTGTACGCGTTGCATTACCCCACGTTTGTCTGGCTCAACGGCGTCTATCAGGAGTTGATGCACAGAAAGGATCCGATTCTGGAGGCCGCCGTGTTCTTGCCCGCGATTCTGCTGACCAGTTATCTCATCATGCGTTTCATCGATACGCCCATCCGTGCGTGGCTCGTGTCCCGATTTGGCCGATCGACGCCTAAACCGGTTCTCGACGCCACGGCCGCCGATACACCCGTTTGAGCCGGTGCGCGGAGGCTGGCTATGCACGCGTTTGCGTGCGGTATCCAGCAGTGCTGCGCCGCGTGCGTCGATAGCATACCTGTCGAAGCAAGCGGCACTTTCCTGCGGAAGGACGGGAATCGCGTAGCGCGAATCTTGCTCGAAACCTCTGGGCTAACGTTGCTGCCGCTTGAGTTGGCATCTGATCGATTGCCGGGCCATTGACTGAAGAGCACTGACGCTTGAACGTGGAGGGGTTTATGAAAACGATCGCGTCGAAGACGATAGCGTTCAATGGCAAGTTCTTCGGGGCAGCGCCGACGGGCGTGCACAAGGTTGCCGAGCAACTCGTCGCCGCGACCGATGCGCTGATTGCCGGGCAGGCTGGCAGCGGCGTCGATTGCACCCTCGTCGTCAGAGACCGCGTCGAGATTCCGCGTTACCGAAACATTTCGTGCGTTCGCGAGAGTCGCTGGGTTCGCAGGATTCATCGGATCGCGTGGGAGCAATGCTATCTTCCACTGGCTCGCAGAAGGGATTTCATTCTTAATCTATGCAATCTCGGGCCTTTGCTTCATCGGGATTCGGCGACGATGATCCACGACGCACAGGTGTATTCGGCCCCAGAATCCTATTCGCTTCCTTTCCGGCTTTGGTACAAATCGCTCTACTTTTTTATCGGTAAACGTCACAAGATCATCTTTACCGTATCCGAGTTCTCAAAAGCCGAGCTTGTGCGCTATGGCATTGCCAACGCCGACAAAATTGTCGTCGTACATAACGGCTGCGACCATGTTCTGCAGGTCCAGCCGGACGCGCGACAACTCGCGGCGTTGAGCCTGAACCCGCGGCGCTACGTGCTCGCGCTCGCGAACACCCAGAAACACAAGAACGTCGGCATTTTGCTCAAGGCCTTCGCAAGCGCACAGCTGAGCGACGTCGAACTGGTACTGTTCGGCAATGCGACGCAGGCCGACTTCGAAGGTCTCGGGCATGTCGTGCCTCCCAACGTGCGATTTACCGGCCGCATTAGCGATGCCGAGCTCGTTGGGCTGATGACCCACGCCGGCGCACTTGCCTTTCCCTCACTGACAGAAGGGTTTGGTCTGCCGCCGCTGGAGGCAATGGCGCTGGGTTGCCCGGTCATCGCCGCACCGTTTGGCGCGCTTCCGGAAGTTTGTGGCAAAGCGGTGCTTTATGCGAATCCGTTCGACGCGGACGCCTGGCGAATGAATATTTTGGCGGTACTCAACGATGAGTCCGTGCGGCAGTCACTGATATCCGCCGGACGCCGGCAGGCTGGTGGCTTCACCTGGAGACAGGCGGCGCGCAGCATGTTCGAGACCGTGAAGGCCGTGAGCGGCTGAATTCCTTATAGAAAAGCGATGTTGGGGGGCACGTAATGTCTATTGATGTCGACTTCTCATTGGCGCTCAATGATCGAACCGGCAAGCTCTTTTTGGGGAAGGACATCATTTCAACGCTCGGCGCCAGGGTGACGAGGGTCCACTACGGCCGATTTCACGAATTTCCCCATAGTGATCTGATGCGCCGGATTGCGGGCCGCTTGACCCAGAAGGAAACCATTGCGCGAGTGAACAGGTCGCGGCTGGTTTCACTTTTGCCCGTTATTCGTGATCCACGCCCTACGCTGCATCTCGATCCGCTGAGCGTCGTGCGCCATCGCCTGGAAGCACGCGACATCGTGCTCTGCCACGATGTGGGTCCGATCACCCATCCAGAATATTTCGCGCCGGGTGTCAACGAACTGTACGTTCGGGCTTATGACGAGATCCGGCGAACGAAGCCCCATATGGTTTTCGTCAGCAAGACGTCGCAGCGGGAATTTCACGCGCTGTACGGCAATGACTTTGCCTCGTCGAACGTCATCTATATTCCAACCCGTTTGGGAGTCAAGAAAGGAGAAGGTCGTCCGGTGGAAGGCGTTTCGCGTCGTTTTCTGCTGACGGTGGGCAGTATCGGCGATCGGAAGAACCAGGCCCGTTCTATCGAGGCCTTCTCGGCAAGCGGGCTTGTGGAGAAAGGGTGGCAGTATGTCCTTGTCGGAGGGCGCGAGTCTGGCGCCGACGTCGCGATTGAACTCGCCAGGCAATCACCGGGTGTGGTGATGCCAGGTTATACGAAAGACGAAGAGCTTCGCTGGCTTTATCGCAACGCATCCGGCTTCGTTCTGATGAGTCTGCTGGAAGGATTCGGAATGCCGGTGATCGAGGCGATAGAGCACGACCTGCCATGCCTCGTTTCCCGCGGGAGCATTTTGACGGAAGTTGGCGGCGGCGCGATGCTGTGCGCCGATCCGCTTGCTCGCGAATCCATCGCGTATGGTATGCGGTCGCTAGCCGAAATGCCGGACGAGGAGCGTGGTCGGCGGATTTCGGAGGCGCGTGCGCATCTCGCGCTTTTTGCGCGCGAACCGATACTCGCTAGCTGGCGAGCACTGGTTGAAAAGGTCGGGTGATTCGCTGGGTCGGGTCCGCGGGCAGCATGTGCGTACAACGACAAGGCCCGCCGTGGCGGGCCAGGGCGACGTAAGACTAGTCGCTTCCTTGCAGGGGCGACTTCGCAACGCGGCGGGCGGTATTCACCGCCGAGAAAGCCGCAGCCTTGGCGCGATCCCGCACGCCGCTTCGTCCAGGCGGCGTGGGGTTGAGACCAAGCTTGCGCAGGTAATAGTTGGCCCGATAGACATCCGCGCGCAGCGTGTTGAGAAACTGAAAGTTCACGCTCAAGGTCACCGAGATATTGTCGCCGTTCTTCAACCAATGGGGGCAGTTGACAGGAACGTGAACGCCGTTTCCGGGTGCCAGTCTGTACGTCTTCGCCCTGTCCTGCAACTCGGGTCGATAGTTCGGCGCGTTGTGGTCGATCGTCCAGAATCGCTCGAGTTCTTCTTCCGGAAGCACCTGCCGGTCTTCCCGATCAAAGACGTACAAATCCTTTTTCCCGTGGATTTGAAGAATGAAATTGCATTCCCGATCGATGTGATACGCCGTCACACGCTTCGGTGACGTCACGAAAATGATGAGGTCTTCGCGCTTGATCTGCGATTCGATGTCACCGCCAGCCATACCCTTGATCTCCGCCATCGCATGCCTGTACAGCTCGGCGTAGGCCGGGTCTTGTTGCGGGCCTCTGAAAATGAACCAGGCGTTGGAGTCTTCCAGCTGCTTTAATGCGTTGAGCGGCGAGAACGCACGATTCGTATCTTTCCATTTCTGACCGGGCGCGACATCACCCATGTCGAAGTAGAGGTCATCTGGACGTGTTTTCAGGGTTCGCTCCGCCAATTCCAGCAATTGAGGAAGCTCAAAGAGCGGATGAGACGCCAGGTGGTGGGAGACGTCGAAGCTCTTCCGCTCGAAATTGTCCCGAAACACCGAGGAATCCGCGTCGATCCATTTATCCGGCAATTCCGCTTCGAGAGCGGGGGGAACCGCAGTAGTCTCCATGTGATCGCTCCTCTTGGTCAAATGGGGGATAAGCAATACCCCTTGGCACCGTCGAGACGTCGGATAACGAATTACTTGCGATCGTGGATTTATTGACCACATCGTCGAACTTGTAAAGCCACGCGGGCGTTCCCTTCAGGGCTACCCAGCCAGGACCGGGCTGAATATTCGGCATTGCGAGGGACACGACCGCTCGCGCTCCGGTTTGATGGAACGCTTGCATGATCTCTTCACGCTGTTGCGCCGTAAGCTTCGTCCAGAATGTTTCACTAAAATTCGGCCAGAGGACTTCGTCTTTGCGATCAAGGCGGTTGCGATCCTGCGGCTCGATACGGTACGGGAGACCGCCGAACTCGGCGACGATGCGCAAGCGTGAGACATAGGCCCAGCTGACCCTGACAGTGGGATAGCTATCCCGGATCACGGCAACTGGATCCCCCGGCTGCAACCCTGAGGCAGTGAGCGCGTCAGCAATCCGCCATTTCGGGTCGTCGTGAAAGTCCGATCGATTAATCGCCGCCACGAACGAAGGCCCATCGGTCATCGCAAGCTCACCGAGAGCGCCTGCACCATAGATGATGACGAGCGCTGTCGCGAGCAGGCGGCGCGATTGCAGGGTTGCGTCGAGCAATGGCGCCCATGTCAGGAGCGCGATAACCATAACGAACGCACTGAGATAACGATCTTCAACGTGGACAATAAAATAGGTGGCGAAGCCTCCGACGGTTGGCAGCAGCAATGGCCAAACGCGGATTATTGTCCTGAGGAGCGATGCTCGCCATGACCGCCTGGCAACGGTAAACAAGAGCGCCGCGGCGAGCGAAAGCACTGTTGGGTGTTGCTTGAGTATCTGCTGCAAGCTCCACAGAGACCGGCCCATCGCTATCAATTGCATCTTCAAACTGAAGAACGTCTTGAAGCCTTTGTACCAATATGCGACGTCGTTATAGGGTGGGTACGTCGTGTGGAAAGGCGTACCGAAGCCGAACACCGGCAAGCCCGCTACAAGTTGACTGGTCGGGTGGATTGGCCGACCGAACTGCGCCGGTCCGCCTTGCCAATTGGTCAGGTGAGGAAGCTCGTTTACGTGCCAGGGGACATTCAAGGCACCCGAGGCGCCAAGCGTAAATTCCCCATAGGACCAGGAAATCCCGGCGATGTAGACGGCAAAGAGAACACCGAAGGTTCCCGCAACCGCACCGAATGACTTCCACAAGCCGCCCCTCATGCAGCAATAGATGAAAAGCGTCAACATGAAGAGACAGGCAAATGGAGTGAATACCCCTTTCACCCAAACACCGAGACCAAGGACCAGACCGAGCAAAGTAGCGGTCAAAAGGTCTTTGCGACGAATCAGGGAGAGAAGCAGGCCGGAAGCCAGGAGGAAGCCGGTGGTCACAAGCAAGTCTGGACACGCGGCTGAAACGGAATCGAGCGCGAGACAGGCGCCAAGAAAAACGCAAACCCCAATCCAGACGGTGAAAGGGTGCTTGCCCAGCGCAAGCGAACCAGGCCAATACAGCGCGAGCGCACTCCGGATCAGTCCGCGCCAGGCGGCATAGGCAACGAGATAGATTACCCAGTTGACTGCCGTAATGGCATACCACTCGCCGTCCGGCGTGGGCGCGGCCAGTGCCCGGGCGCCGGCAACCAATGCGGGATAGCCGGGATTCCAGAAGGGGTTGAAAATTTCGCGCCAGTCGAGGTGCGTGACGGCCCAGCTGACATTGAGATAGGAAATCCAGTCGCCATAATATTGCGTCCGACCGTAGAGGCCTTCGACGATACCGAGTATGCCGACGACGATCCAGGACAGGATCAAATGCACATTCCCCCGTGACCACTTTATTGTCATGTAGCACCTCCACGCTTGCAGCTAGAAGATCAGTAGATAAGGGAGTTAACCGCCCAGTGGCCCAATCAGCAAAATGAGCTATTAACGCCCAATATCAGTCGAGGTGTGAGCACGGGCCGCTGTTCGCCTTGTCGGACGCAAACGCCGGTACGGTCCGGAGCGATCCAGCACAATGTGGCGAATCCTCGGAATGGATGGCGTGTTTCTACACGCCCGTTCGTCGCTCGATGTCGTCCCGGCCGTCACATGACAGCAGGGCGTCTCGCTTACGGTCGTGCAGGCAAGTCACGCGATGAATTTAGCCGGTCGAATCGAACCTCTCTGTGCGTTGGGCAACGCGGGCTTTCGATCGAGCGAGGCAGATTCATCGGCGTGTGCGTGCGCACAGACAATTCCCAGGTTCGCCGAAAGGGGAGTGGCGTTCAGGACGGCGGTGCATCGCCTGCCGTCGGGACCTGATTCGACGCATTGGAGGCCGCTCCGGAAAAGCGCGCCTTTTCGTTGAACGTCCACGCCGAGTTGAGCAGATAAGTCAAGCCGAGAACGAGGGCAGTCGTGACCAGCTGCGCAATGAGATAGTTCAAACCAAGACTGGTGACGAAGAACTTCATGCACACACCGTTCATCAATACGCCGAGCAAGGCGATGATGGCGAACTTCGGTGCGGTCGACAGGGGATTGCTCTTGCTTCGGAACGTGATCTGGCGGTTGAGGCTGTAGTTGACGATCGCGCCGACGGTCGCCCCGGCCATGGAACTGACCGCCGGGGAGGCAAGACCGGAGTGGACCATCGCAATCAAAATCGCATACTGTGCGACGGTGCCGATCGCACCGACGCACGCATAGACCACAAACCTTCTTGCCACGCGCAGATCAGGCATCGCTCGTGCCCGCGGATTGATAGCGGTGGCGGATCAGGTAAACCGGCCGATTTTTCGATTCGTAGTAGATGCGGCCGATGTATTCGCCAAGTACGCCTATACCGATCAACTGAACTCCGCCGAGCAGGAGCACGGCCGAGATCAATGACGCGTAGCCAGGTACGGCGACCCCTTGAATCAAGGTTCGCACAATGAGAAACGATGCATACAGTATCGCGATACATGCCACGAAGCTGCCGACGTAAGTCCATACGCGAAGCGGCAGCGTGCTGAAACTCGTGAAGCCCTCCAGCGCGAAGTTCCACAGTTTCCAACCCGAAAACTTCGATCTGCCGGCGAGGCGAGGCTCACGCACATACTCGACGACTGCGGTCCGGTAGCCAACCCAGGCAAACAACCCCTTCATGAACCGCCGCGTCTCGGGGAGTTGTTTGAGGGCGTCCACGACCTCCCTCGTGATCAAACGGAAGTCACCCACGTTCTCCGGGATCTTCGTGTCGCACATCGCGTTGTGTATGCGGTAAAAGGTTGCCGCGGTCTGGCGCTTGAGGAAGGAATCCGTGAGCCGGCTCACACGTTTGGCAACGACGACATCGTGGCCTTCGCGCCATTTCTCGACCAATAGCGGAATGATTTTCGGCGGGTCCTGCAAATCCGCGTCGAAAGGAATCACAATGGCGCCGCGCGCTTCGTCGAGTCCTGCCGAAAGTGCAGCCTCCTTGCCGAAGTTGCGCGTCAGGTCGATGACACGGATGCGGCTGTCTTGCTTCGACATGCGAATCAGCATGCCCAGCGAATCATCGCGGCTGCCGTCATTCACGCAGACGATTTCAAACCCGGTTCCGTCGATCGATTCAAGTACAGGAATGACCGTGCTGAAGAACGCGCCGATCATCTCCTCCTCGTTATAGAACGGCACGACGAGCGACAACAGGCAGGGCTCACTAACCGAGGGAACATCCGCAAGCGCAGGGTTGGACCGCGCCGTCGTCTCGCGCGCGCCTGCCGGCGAGGTTGACGCTTCCCTCAGGAGAGGCTCCGGAGCCAGAAAGTGAGGGCGGCCGATATAGTCCATGATTACCTCGCGCAGATGCCGCGGTTGTCCGACTGGCGTAACGATTTCATCGCGGGCGTTCAGCGTTTGACCAGACGCCGAACCGCGTTCAGCGGGGACTTCAATCGGGTTACCGGCGAGTGAACGACTTCCGCAAATGTTTTGGGATGGCGATGTTCGAGCGTCGAGATGACCTTTCTTTTCAAGCTGTCGCGCAACGGTGAAACGCCGGGCGGCAACGGCTTCAGCCCAATCATGCGCAGAACGTAATTAGCCTGATAAACCCGCGCGCGTCGCTCGAGCGACTTCATGCAGTAGTTGATGCTGATACTCACCGAAATGTTGTCGTCGTTCTTGACCCAATGCGGCGCCAATGGAGGGTGATGCACCACTTCGCCCGGGTTGAGCCGGAAGATCGTGCCGCGACTCTGCAGTTGACGACGATAACGCGCGGCCTCGAAGTTGCCCGCGTAGTAGCGTTCCACTTCCTGGTCCGGAACCAGTTCGCGATCGGTAGCCGGGAAGAGGCATACGTCTTTCGAGCCTTGCAACTGGAAGAGGAAGTTGGTTTCGTGATCGATGTGGAAGGGCGTCGAGATATTCGGCGACGAGACCAGCAACGTCATCGTCACCAGGGTGATGTCGCTGCGCAGCGGGTAATCGGACAACGCCTCGAGCTCGGCTGTAATCGTGTCAAGGACCTGGGCGTAGTCCGCGTCGTAAAGGTGTGCCTGAGTGAGCTTGATCCAGGAGTCGTTTTCGTGAACGCTCGCAAACGCTT
This sequence comes from Paraburkholderia sp. BR10141, assembly GCF_056155635.1. NCBI lineage: Bacteria > Pseudomonadati > Pseudomonadota > Betaproteobacteria > Burkholderiales > Burkholderiaceae > Paraburkholderia > Paraburkholderia sp. BR10141. The sequence goes on from NZ_JBMIQH010000039.1 coordinate 49,538, forward strand.
CTTTCAGCCGCGTGCTGTGGGGCATGGCGCTGAATCTGGCTTCCAGCGAACTATTCTTGAAGTTGATCGCGCGGACGTTGCCATTCTTTTCAAGCATCCGCAGGGCGACCTCCTCGATCCTTGGGATCTCGAACAAGCCGCTTTCATGCAACAGGTGATTGAATTTGAACGGATGCAGATTGAAGTTGCTTTTGAATTCCTTGTTGCAGGCGTGCAGGATTTTTCCGTCTGAGGCGAGTTGGGGTGATGCATCGTCCAACGCCGCACTATGGCTAGTCACAGACATGGCACACCTTTGCAGGTTAGAGGATATTGCTTGCAGGCTACTATCGCGCCCGTGGGCCAGATGTGCGTTGACGAACATCCAGGCCGATTTAGGGCGTTTACCCGCGATGAGCGGTCTAGTTGACAGCTTCCTGCCTGGTCGCCGAAGGTGTGTCGGCGGCTCTGAAGCTTGGCCGGAGAAAATCGACGACCTCGGCGTCCGTGATCGGTTTGATATGCAGCCCGAAAGCGGCGTTCAGTGAAGTGACAAGGTACTGTGCCCAAAGGGTATTCCAGACGACGCCGGCATGAGTGTCTGAAAGGTAGGTGTTGTGCGGATCGTCGCCAGTGGTATTGGTGATTGCCCAGCCAGGCCCCAGATGCACGGTCTTGTAATTCGGGCGCCCATGATCATCGCGATTGCCCCACAGGCTTCTGAACCACAAGCCAGCGTCGAGAACATGGACATGGCGGTTCGCCGAGGCGAGCGCGCGCAAGCCATTGTTGAAACGATCAATGCCGGCATCGATATTGGCGATCTCCCTGGCGGACTGCCAGCTGTTGAACTCGCCAGGCCAATCGGCGTCGCTGCCCCCGGTCACAAGCACGACGTAGGTATCCGGATGATATTTTTGGATTAGCGCGACGGCTTCGCCAATGGACTTGATGCAGGCATTGATTGCGCTCGCGGGGCGCACTGCATCGGGATCGCGGGACAGCTCGTCAAAAAGCTCGTGGCTGCTGAGATCGTTGTCGCCAATCTGGATCAGTACGACGCCGCCTCGCCACGCTTGGGGTTCCATGTCCATCAAATCGACGAGTCGGATCGCCTGGCGCTGCGATTGCCCCATCAACTGGCTGCAGGTCGCGCCGCTAACCGCAAAGTTATAACGGTAGTCCTCTTTGGGAGGCGTGCGGGCGAGCGCACCCAAAGCTTCGCTGGCAATGGCCCGATACTTGCCGGTTCCCCAAACGCCCCATTTGCCCTGGTCGATCTGGTCTCCCCGCAACTGGGCGAGCACCTCGGTCCACTGCCACGTGGTCGCGCGCCACTGGCCTCCTCGCGCGTGCGGATCGCTCAACATGACCGTGTCGTGGTAGGACTGGCTATTGGAGTCACCGAGCACGGCTAATCGCACCCTTCCAGATGGCGATTCCGACGCGCTGGCGACGGCGACCGGCACACGGCGAAACAGGCCGGGAACGGCTAACCTGACAAAAAGGCCGGTGACGGACAGTACGCCGAACAGCGCGATCAGCAACACCCTACGCGAACGAGACATAGGCCATTTACCCTATCGTGGCGCACCGAGATCATGACCCTTCGAGGGCGTTTTCCTTTTCGTCGTGAGAGGTTTCGGCAAAGCGGTCGAGCAGTTGCTTGCCCATCACCGCCGCGCCGGCCGCGCGGAACATCTGGTTGTGCATGCCAGGAACCTCGGTGACGACCAGTTTGCCGCTGATCACTTCACCCCAGCCCATGTCGTGCGCAAACAGGCGGCCCTTGAGCACCTGGCCGCTGCGGAAGATCTGGACATTGCCGTCGTAGGGCTTCGGACGGTATCGCACCTGCTGCTCGCGCAGATAGCCGATATTGCGGCCATACCAGAGATTGTCGTCGATCATGTTGTTCGCGCTGTCGTTCTTCAGGAAGCCGAACTTCACCGCAAGCTGCGTCAGACGAAGCCAGCGAACGGTCCGAAACTGCTGGAGGAACGCAATCATGGACATCTCGCCACGCTTCGCCAGGCGGTAGTCGCGCGGAATGTCGTCCATACGCACCTGGACTTTGCGCAAAAGGCGATCGTACCAGGGCATCGATTCCCGATACCCCGGACACCAGGAGTCGGTGAGGACGACGAGTTCCACCGTTTCGCCTTCGCGGCGCAACTGGTGAGCCGCCTCCAGCGCCATCGCGCCCAGCACACAATAGCCCATGAGAATATAAGGGCCGCTTGGCTGGATCAGTCTGATGAGTCGCACGGCGTCCGCGGCGAGATCCTCGAAAGCGCGCAACGGGAAGTTGGGCTGAGGCGTCTTCGGCACCATGGGAACGTCGACGATGGGCCGCACGTCGCCGACCTGTTTGGCCAGTTCATACAGGACCGCGATGTTGTTGAGCACGATGACGGGCGTTTGCGAACCCTCCTCGTTGAAGCGCACGACGTTGTGCGCTTTCGCCTCCAGCTCCGCACGGCTCATAAAACCGCTCACGCCCACGCCCCCCGCGACTTGCGCCGTGTCGTTTCCGGCGGCGGGCGTGGGCGCTCGCTGCGGCATGACTTCGGCGGTTTCCAGCACCTCGCGCCATTGGGCCAGATGCCGGTCGATCGTCTCGATGTCGTAGAGGTCGGTGTCGCCCTCACAGGAGATGCGCCAGCCCTCCGGGCGCCGCACCATGAAGAAGTTGAGGTCGTAGAGCGCGCCCGCGTTGAAGGAGGGCGAAGTCGTCGCGGCGAAATCCTGGCGTCGGACCTCGTCGCCCATGCCGACGAAGCTTTGCTGCAAAGCGAAGTTGACCGAGCATAGCGGCGGCCGGTTCATATCCGACACTTCGCCGGCCATCTCCATCATCTCTTCGAACGGCACGTGCAGATGTTCGATAGCGTCGCTGAGTTTCGCGCCACACTGTGCGGTGATATCGGCAAGCGTGCTGCCCTGGGTCACATCGAGGCGCAGGATCACCGTGTTGATGAGCGGCCCGATTACACCTTCGAGTTCCTGCTGATCGCGCACCGACATCTGCGTGCCCATGGCGACTTTGGGCTGCCCAGTCGTCTTTTGCAGCGACATCGCGAGGCCCGCGGCCGCCACGCTGAAGAGCGTCACGCCTTGCGCCTTGGCTGCCGTGATCAGACGCTCGCTCAAGTCGCCCGGCAACAGAATCGAGCGAATGACGCCCTGGAAGCGCCGCTGCGGCGGCCGGGGGCGGTCGCCCTTTACGTCGAAGCGGCTGAACCCTTTAAGCTCCTGGCGCCAATGGACGCGAGCGCGATCGATCGCCGCACTGGCCAGGAACTCACCCTTCCATAGCGCGTAATCGCCATGGTGCAGCTCGACGTCTGCGTACTCGGGATCATGGCCCGCGTGCAACGCCGCGAGTCCTTCCACGAGTTCGCGCGCGAGGATCGCGAAGGACCAGCCGTCCATCACCAGCGAATGGAAGGTCAGCTGCAACTCGCCTTGCGTGCTCGACCTCGGCAACCACACGGCGCGGAAGAAGGACGCCGACGACACGTCGAAAGGCGTGCGTGCCTGCTCTTGACCCACACGCTGCGCCTCGGCCAGCGCGGCTTGTTCGTCCAGACCGCCGAGATCCACCACCGCGAGCCGGAAGGGGGCGCGGCTCCAGACCTGCTGGCGCAGCCCCGCGCCCGTCATCAGGAAGCCGGTGCGCAAGATCTCGTGCCGCGCGACCAGTTCGCTGAGCACCTGCTCGATGCTCGCGGCAGTGAGCGGCCCCGACAATTGCAGCCGGAAGGCGATGTTGAGCGCGGAGGCCTTAGGCGACGCCTTCTGCTCGTGCCAGTAGCGTACCTGGCAGGCGGTCGCCGGGAACAGGGCGTGGCCCGCCTCGACCTCCTGCACAGGTGCGATATTCAAGGCTATCGAGTTCATCGCTCAGGCTCCCTCGGCAATCCTGCGCTTGAAGTTGAGGATCGACGGCCGCGCCGCCGCGGGCGCCTCGACCGGCTCGTCCGTCTGCGTGCCGTCAAGGCTCGCGGCCAGCTGCTCGATCGTGACGTTCTTCATGAGCTGACGCGCATCCACGCCGAGCCCGCGCTCGTTCATTCGTGCAACGATGCGGAACAGCTGCAGGCTGTCTGCACCGAGGCTGAAGAACTTCTGGTCGATGCCTACCTGCTGCAGGCCGAGCACCTCGCCCCAGATCGCGGCGATGGTGGCCTGCGTCGGCGTCATGGCCGCGGGTTCGGCTGCGGCGACCACGATTTGCGCGGCCTCGCGCGCCGCCGGTTCGATCGGCACCGGCGCTTGCGGCACGACCTTGAGCGCGGCATGCGGCTGGCGCACCGGCGCGGCCACCATGTCCGCCGTCGGCACGGGCAGGGCCTTGCGGTCGAGCTTGCCGTTGCTGGTCTGAGGCAGCGCGTCGAGCGTCATCCACAGTGTCGGCACCATGTAGGACGGCAGTTGACCGGCGACATGCGCTGCGACTGCGCTCTGATCCGGTTTGTCGGAGCCAGCGCCAACCAGGTAGCCCACGAGGCGCGCGCTGTCGGCCACGGTATGCAGGGCGACGGCGGCTGCGGCAACACCGGGAGCCTTGCGCAGGGTGGCCTCGATATCCTCGATCTCGATGCGGAAGCCGCGCAGCTTGATCTGCTGGTCGCGACGGCCCAGGTGCTGGAGCGAGCCGTCGGCGAGCCGCTTCGCAAGATCGCCGGTGCGGTAGAGCCGGCGCGGTGCGGCGCCTTCGATGGCAACCGACTTGAAGGCGGCATCGGTCAGGTCGGGGCGGTTGAAATATCCCTTCGCCAGGCCTTCACCGCCAATCCACAGTTCGCCGCTCACGCCTTCGGGCGCCAGATGCAGGTCGTCGGTCAGCACGTGCAGGTCGGTATTGGCGAGCGGCGCGCCGATCACCACCGGTGCGTTCGCAACGACACGCGAGGCGGAGGACCAGATCGTCGTCTCGGTCGGGCCGTAGAGGTTCCACACCTCCGCGCCGGTCGCGAGCAGGTCGTCGGCGAGATCGCGCGGCAACGGCTCACCGCCGCACAGGATCTTGAAGCCCTTCGGCGCCTTGAAGCCGGCCTCGAGCAGCATGCGCCACAGCGAAGGCGTCGCCTGGAGCACGGTGGCGGCTTCTTCCTTCAGGCGGCTCACCAGTTCGAAACCGGTGCGCACTTCCGCGTGGCCGGCGATGAAGGTCCGCCCGCCGGCGATGAGCGGCAGGAACAGCTCGAGACCCGAGATATCGAAGGAGAACGTCGTCACCGCGACGATGGTGTCCCTGACCGTAAAGCCCGGCGCGTGCGCCATCGAGAGCAGGAAGTTGCTCAGCGCGCGATGGCCGATCTCCACGCCCTTGGGCTGACCCGTCGAGCCCGACGTGAAGATCACGTAGGCCGAATCCGCGTCCGTTACGGCGGGCAGCGCCACAGTCTCGTCATCGTCCTGCGCGAGGAGCGCCTCCACGTCCAGCACGCGATGCGCGCCCGGTTCCAGCACCGTGAGGCTTTGCTCATCGCTGAGGATCGCGGCGATGCCAGCGCCATCGAGAATCTGGCGCAGGCGTGCAGGCGGCATCGTCATGTCGAGCGGCACGTAGGCGCAGCCCGCGCGCCACACGCCGATCATGGCGGCCACGACCATGGCGCTGCGTTCCATCGCGAGGGCGACGCGTGAGCCCGACGCGATACCCGCCGCCATGAGCCGGCGCGCGATCTGGCTGGCGCGCGCATCGAGTTCGCCGTAGGTCAGGCTCGTCGAGTCGTCCGACACGGCCGTCGTATCGGGAGCCTGCCAGGCCTGCGCGGCGATCAGCGCGGGCGTCGTCTGCGAGAGATCGTAGTCGCGCTGGGAAGCGTTCAGCTCGTCACGCAGATGGTGGATTTCCGCATCGCTCAAGAGCGGCAGGGCTGCGACAGGCGTTTCGGCGTCGCGGGCGATCGCCGTCAGCAAGGTTTCGTAGTAGCCGAGCCAGCGCTGGATCGTCGTTTCGTCATAGACGTCGGTGTTGAAGTCGCAATCGAGCCGCAAACCTTGTGCCGATTCGATCACGTTCAGGAACAGATCGAAGTTGCTGTAGGCCTTCGCGTTCGGCGCGAAGTGCGTGGTGACGCCTGCCATGTCGAGTTCGCCGTCGACCTTTTCCAGGTTGAACTGTAGATCGGTCAGCGGCAGCCGGTTGAGATCGCGCTTGATGCCGAGGTCGCGCACGAGTGCGCCGTAGGTGTAGTTCTGGCGGTCGCCTGCGTCGTACAGGTGATCGCGCACCGCCTTCATGTGCGTGGCGAAAGGCTTCTCGCGGTCGAACTTCACGCGCAGCGGCAGGAAGTTCACGCAGTGCCCGACCAGCAGCGCTTCGCCCGCTTGCGACTGGCCAGCCATCGGCGCGGCGATCACCACGTCGTCATTGCCGGACAGACGGCCGAACAGCACCTGGGCCGCGCCGAACAGCGTGGCGAACAGCGAGCAGCCCTGCTTCGAGGAAGCGGTCTTCACCTGCTTGAGAAGATCGGCTCCCAGATGGCGGGTCGTCGACGCGCCGTTGAAGCTCTTGCGTTCCGGACGCGGGCGGTCGCCGGGCAAATCGGGTTGCGGCGCCGGGACGCGATGGACGTTCATCCAGAACTCGCGCGTTTCCTTGTCGACACCGATTTCGTCCTGCGCCTTGGCGAAGGCGAGGAAGCTCTGCACCTCGTCGAGTTCCGGCTGCGTACCCCAGACTTCTGCGGCGTAGAGCGCAGCCAGATCGCGCAGGATGATGTTGATCGACCAGCCGTCGCAGACGATGTGATGCGCCGTGAACACGAACGCCCACTTCTGTGCTTCGAGGCGAACCAGTGCGGCGCGCGCGAGCGGGCCTCGGGTCAGGTCGAAGACCTCGCGGGCTTCCGCGTCGATGATGGCCTTGAGCTCGCCCGCCGGATCGGCGTGGCTGGAAAGGTCGATCGGGACCAGCGGCACGGTCGTCGTCTGTTCCGCGAACATCCTGTCGCCCACGCGCGAGAAGTGCACGCGCAGCGCATCGTGGCGGGCAACCGTCGCGGCGAAGGCGCGTTCGAAGGCGGCCTCGTTCAGCTTGCCATTGAGTTCGAGCGTGAACGACTCATTGAACGCGAGCGAGGCTTCATGGCCTTGCTGGGCCGACATCCAGATTTCCTTCTGCGGCTCGGTGAGCGCGGACTGCGTGAGTGCCGGTTCGACCTGCGTCAGCGCCGCGGTGTCCTGCGCGCCGCCGAGAATGCCGACGCGCTGGAGCGCATCGATGCTCGCGATGAAGGCGTCGCCGATCTTGCGGATGTCCTCGTCCGAATGGCTCGTCGTCAGGAAGCAGGGGAAGCCCTCCATGATATGCACGCCGAGGTAGCGCATATACGGATAGAAGAGACTGCCCAGCCGATCCTCGCCCGAGAGATTCACATAGAACCAGCTCGAGAAGGATTCGGCCCGCGTAGCGATGCCGACCTTCTCCAGATGCGCGTTGACGCGCTGCACGAGGCCGGCCATGCGTTCGCCGAGGCCTTCCTGCAGCGCCGGGCCCGCTTCCTTGAGGTGCAGGAGGACGGCTTTCATTGCGGCCAGCACGACGGGGTGGCGCACGAACGTGCCGGCGAAGAACGTCGGCGGAACTTCGGGCACCGAAGCATCGCCAAATTGCCACTGACCGCCGTCGAGCGCGTCCATGTACTGCGTGGTGCCGGCGAGCACGCCGATGGGCAGGCCGCCGCCAACCACCTTGCCGTAGGTCGCCATGTCGCCCTGGATGCCCCACAGGCCTTGCATGCCGGCCGGATGGACGCGAAAGCCCGTCACGACCTCGTCGAAGATGAGGGCCGACTCATTGGCGGCCGTCACGTCGCGCAGCTGCTGCACGAACTCCTTCGGACGCAGATTGGGATGGCGCGACTGCACCGGCTCGATCAGGACGGCTGCGATATCGTCGATGTTTGCCTTGATCCACTCGAGGCTTTCGGGCCGCGCGTAGGGCAGCACGACCATGTTGCCCACGGAGGTCTGCGGAATTCCCGGGGCGAGCGGGAATGCGCGCGGCACGCCCGCTTCGCTGCCAGGCTTCACGAGCACTTCGTCGAACTGGCCGTGATAGTCGCCGTCGAAGCAGACGACCTTGTCCTTGCCGGTCACCGTGCGCGCGAGACGCATCGCCGCCATCACGGCTTCCGAGCCGGTATTGCAGAACGTGACGCGCTGATGGCCCGTCATGTCCGAGAACATCTGGGCGACTTCGCCCGCGAGCGGCGACTGCGGTCCGATAGCGAAGCCTTCCGCCAATTGCGCGTTGACCGCCTCGACCACGAAATCGGGCGTGTGGCCGAACGCGGTCTGGCCGTAGCCGTTGACCACGTCGATGTATTCGTTGCCGTCCACGTCCCAGATCTTCGAGCCCTTCGAGCGCTGGGCGACGATCGGATAGACGAGCTCCTTCCATTCCTCGCGGAAGCCGCTGGCGGTACGCGGATCGGCAAGCACCGACCGATAGGACTGCGTACGGGACTTCGAGGTGGCGGTTTTCGCCGAGTAGCGCGTGGCCAGATCGGTGATGAACGCCTGCTGCGCGTCGGTCATCTGGGCCGAGTGCGAGGCGCCGGGCTTGTACGCGGTGAAGCGCGACGGGCGGTTCTCCTCGAACTTGATCTCCGGGCCGGCGGCGTGCGCGGGCGCGGTGGCAGGTGCGGGCGCTGCAGCGGCAACGACCGGCGCGGCGGCGACGGCTGCGGGCACCACGATTTGGGCCGCTGCGGGCTGCGGCACGGCCAGCGGCGCACCTTGCAGCACCTCGAGTTGACGCGCCATCACCGACTGCATCGCGGCGAGCTGGTCGCGGATCACCGACTGGAGGTCGCCCGTGGCTGGCTGAACAGCCACAGGTGCACTCCCTTGCACCGCCGCAACGGCGACCGGAGCAGCCGAGACTTGAACTGCGGCCGGCGCAGCAACAGGCGCAGCAGCCGGCGCAGCCTCAGCCGGCACTTCCGGATCGGGCGGCATGGCGCCATCGAGGAACTGCGCGAGCGCGGGCAGCGTCGGATAGTCGCTCATGATCTGCCGGAAGCTGATCGTGACGTCGTAGCGGCGACGCAGCTGCCGGGACACTTGCCCCATGAACAGCGAGTCGTAACCGAGATCCCAGAACGTCACGTCCGGATTGGACGTATCCGGTGCTTCGCCGGACATTTCGGTGAGCAGCGACGCCAGTTCGGCAATGAGACGCGGTTTGCGGTCGATTTGGACGGTTTGGGCCATGGCGGTCTCAGGAATATCGATTAGGGCTTCGGACGGGGCTTGTGCGGCAATCGCTGGGGCAACGGTCGTCGGCTGGCGTGAAGAGGCGGTTGCCGGGGCGTCAATCCAGTGCCGTTCCGGCTCGAAGGGATAGGTCGGTAGCGAAACGCGGCGGCCGGATTCAGCGCGGAGCGTTTGCCAGTTCGGCTTGACGCCGTTCAGCCACAGGCGCCCGGTTGCCTCGGCGAGGACGGCAAGCTCGCGCTCGCGCGTCGCGAAATCGGGCAGTGAGGCAATCGCACCTTGATGCCGGTCCTTGGGCAGGCCCTGCAGGACAAAGGTCGAAAGCGTGCGGCCGGGGCCGATTTCGAGCAGAAGCGGCTTGCCCTCTGCCGTGACCGTGGCCAGCGCGTCGCTAAAGCGCACGACATTGCGGCAATGGCTGGCCCAGTACTGTCCCGAGACGGGCTGATCCATCGCCGCCCACTGCCCGGTCACGGAGGACACGTACGGAATCTTCGGCCTCGCGAAAGAAAGACCGTCCGCGACCTTGGCAAGATCGTCGACGACGCCCGACATCATGCGCGAGTGGAACGCGTGCGAAGTGTGCAGACGTCGATGCTCGATGTCGCGCGCCTTGAGCGTGGCCTCGAATGCCTCGATGGCCGCGAAGGGGCCTGCCACGACGCTGAGCGTCGGCGCATTGATCGCGGCGAGATCGACATCCGCGGGCAGCATCGCGCTGAGTTCGGCCTCCGACAGGCGCACGACCAGCATCGCGCCCGGTTCGGCCGACTGCATGAGCGCGCCGCGTTGCGCAATGAGGCACAGCGCATCCTCGAAGGCGATCGCCTCCGCTACGCACGCCGCGACCAGTTCGCCGACGCTGTGGCCGATCATGGCCGTCGGCTTGATGCCGCGCGAGATCCACAACTGCGCGAGCGCATATTCGACGAGGAAGAGCGCAGGCTGTGCGTAGATCGTCGAGCGGATAGGGTGCGGGGTGTCGTCGCCTTCCGGGGCTTCGCTCAACAGCAGCGTGCGGATGTCCAGGCCGAGCTGCGGGGCGAGTGCCTCGGCGCCCCTGTCGATCCACTCGCGATAGACCGGCTCGGTGCGATAGAGCGCGGCGCCCATGCCCGGATACTGCGCGCCCTGGCCGGGGAACATGAAGACGACTGCAGGCGTGGCCTGCGGGGCCTGTGCTTCGATCGCGCCTTTCTGCAGCCTGGCCTGGGCCTGCTCCACGCTCTCGGCGACCACAACGGCGCGGTGCGCGAAATCGCGGCGTCCCGTTTGCAGCGTCGCGGCCACGTCGGCCAGTGCGATCTCCGGATGGTTTGCGAGGTGCGTGGCGAGATTCGCCTTCGCGCGTTCGAGTGCGGCGGCGCTGCGGGCCGATACCGGCAGAATCTGGAGTTGTTCGCTTTGCTCGGCCGGGGCGGTACGGCAAGGTGCCTCTTCGAGCACCACATGCACGTTCGTCCCGCCGACGCCGAGGGAACTCACGCCGGCCCGGCGTGGCGTGGCGCCCTCAGCCCAGGGACGCTCGGCCGTATTGAAGAAAAACGGACTGCTGGCCAGGTCGATGCCGGGGTTGGGCGAACGGAAGTGCGTGAGCGGCGGCAAGGTGCGGTTGCGCAGCGCGAGCGACGCGGCGATGAAACCCGTCACACCGGCGGCCGCGTCGAGGTGCCCCACGTTAGCCTTCGCCGAGCCGAGCGCGCAGAACTGGCCGCCCTCGGCTCCGCCCAGACGGAACGCCTGCACGAGGCCCGCGAATTCAATCGGATCGCCAAGCGGCGTAGCCGTGCCATGGGCCTCGATATAGCCAATCGAGGCCGGATCGATGCCGGCCTCGGCATGCGCGATCGCAATGGCGCGGGCCTGGGCATCGACGCTCGGCGCGGTGAAGCCGACCTTGTCGGAGCCGTCGTTGTTGATGCCCACGCCGCGGATCACCGCATAGATCGGATCTTCGTCGGCGATGGCGTCTTCGAGACGTTTGAGCAGGACGACGCCCGCGCCGCTGCCGAACACCGTGCCCTTCGCGTCGGCATCGAACGGACGGCACACGCCGTCGGGCGCGCCCATGCCGCCTTCTTCGTAGAAGTAGCCGCGCTTTTGCGGGAAGGTGATCGAGACGCCACCGGCCAGCGCCATGTCGCAGCGTCCCGCACGAAGGTTCTCGACGGCCAGGCTGATGGCGGTGAGCGAGGTGGAGCATGCCGTCTGCACGGAGATGGCCGGCCCCGTGAGTCCAAGCTTATAAGCGGTGCGGGTCGCGACGAAATCACCGGCCCCGACGAGCTTTTGATACTCGCCGATCTGGAACTGGCTCGTAAATTCGTCGATGACCGCGCGATCGGTGAGGATGTGCTTGAGGAAGTACGTGTTCATCGACGTGCCGGCGAACACCCCGACGGCGCCGGTGATCGTCGCCGGGTCGTATCCGGCATCTTCGAACGCTTCCCAGGCGATCTGGAGGAAGAGGCGCTGCTGCGGGTCGGTGAGCGCGGACTCGCGCGCGAGCATGCCAAAAAAGCCGGCGTCGAAGTGATCGACATCCGCCAGTATCGGCCGAGCCTTGACATAGCTCGCGTCGCGGCGCGACTTGTCGTCGAAACTGTCTTCCAGTTCCGCCAGCTCGAAATGCGTGATGCAGTCGCGCCCCGCGAGGATGTTCGCCCAAAATTCGGAGACATTGCGCGCACCCGGAAATCGTCCGGACATGCCGACGACTGCAATCGCTCCGCTTTGCGCGCCTCGGCGTGGACGGATCGCCTCTTTGCTTGCTGCCGGGAGCGTCGTGCGCAGTTGTGCAGCCAGCGCCTCGACATTGGGGTGGCGGAACAGATCCACCAGCGCGACCTTGGTTGCGACGTCGCGCGCGATGATGGCGTGCGCGCGCATCAGATCGAGCGAGCGCAAGCCGAGGTCGAAGAAGTTCGCGCGGCGGTCGACGGATTTGCCGAGGAGCCCTTCGAATACAGACGCGAGCTTGTCGGCAATGTCGTCGTCAATGGGCAAGGACGCCGCTGATGCTTCGGATTGCGTATCGATTGTGGCAAGCAACGCTTTGCGGTTGATCTTGCCATTGGGCGTCAGCGGAAAGTCGGGCAGTACACGCAGCTCCGACGGCATCATGTAGTCGGGCAGGGCCGACTTGAGATAAGTGCGGATTTCCTTCAGGAGGAGTGCGACGTCCGCCGCGTCGGCCTTCACGAATCCCGCGATGGCCTTGCCCATGCGGCCATCGAATGCCGCCACGGCCGCGTCGGCCACGCCGGGCGCCACGCGCAACGCATGTTCGATTTCGTCGAGTTCGATGCGTTTGCCTGCAATTTTGATCTGCCGATCGTTGCGGCCCAGAAATTCGATTGCGCCGTCCGCGCGGCGGCGCACGAGGTCGCCCGTGCGATAGAGCTTGGCACCGGGAGCGAAAACGTCGTCGACGAACTTCTCTGCCGTCAGTTCGGGGCGGTTGAGATAGCCAAGCGCGACGCCGTCGCCGCCCGTGACCAGTTCGCCGACCTCTCCATCGGCAACAGGCATGAGCTTGTCGTCCACGATGTAGGCGCTCGTACCCACGATGGCGTAGCCAATGGGAATGGCATCGCCATGCGCGAGCGCCTCGCCGTCACGCGGAATGCGGTAGCAGCAGGTGAAGGTCGTGTTCTCGGTCGGACCGTAGCCATTGATGATCTGCAGACCCGGATGAGCCTCCATGACCTTTCGAACATGGACGGGGGACAGCACGTCCCCGCCCGTCAGCGCCTCCTTGAGCGGAAGAAAGGCTTCCAGCCGATAGTCGGCGAGCGCATTGAAGAGGCCAGCCGTGAACCAGGCGCTGGTAACGCCAAGTCGCGCTATCTCGGACGCGATCGTGTCGAGAGAGGGCTGGACCTCGTTGATGATGGCGGCACAGCCGCCGTTCAGGAGCGGTCCCCAGATCTCCAGCGTGCTCGCATCGAAGGCGAGCGGCGCGAGGTTGAGGAAGCGCGTGTGGGGCGAAAGCTCGGTGAACGTCTGGCCCTGCACGAGGCGCAGGATCGCGCGCTGCGGCACGATCACGCCCTTGGGTTTGCCGGTCGAGCCGGAGGTGTACATCACGTAGGCAGCGTCGTCACGAGCGCTAGCGTAGAGCGGTGCAGGCTCGGCCGCCTCCGCAGCCGCCACGACATGCTCGAGATCGACCGAGACGCCGTTCAGCTCGCCAACGCTGGCAAGCGCGGCCGCTTCAGCGATGATGAGCTTGGGCGAGCAGTCGGAAACGATGAAATCGAGCTGCGCCTTCGGATAGGCGCGGTCCAGCGGCACGTAGACGGCGCCCAGCCGCAGGATCGCCAACATCAAGGCCAGCGTGTCGCGGCTGCGCGCAACCATGATCGCGCAGCGCTCGCCCGGCTCCAGTCCCATTTCGTGCAGGACGGTGGCGAGCCGCGCCGAACGTTCGCCGAGGGCGGCGTAGTCTTCCTCGCCCGTCGCGTCAATCACAGCAAGATGATTGCCGAACTCGGCACATACGGCGTCGAAGCGCGCTGCCACGCCAGGTACGTGATCGGTCCCGCCCGGCAAAACGCCTGAAAGTCCATCTCTGTGTGACATTTGCTACTCCCCCACGATTTTGACGAAGGCCGCTGCTGAGCAAGGTTTGGCGATGCGCTCGCCGCACTTGCGCAGAACGGCAGCCGGTCACAGGAAGCACAAGCGCCAGGCGGCTTTGCGCACCGGCTCGCGTCCCAAATTTGAAATTTGCTGTAGGAGGAAGTTAATCTTCCGTGGGATGCCTATCCGTTCGCCGTCGCACACACGATGTGCTGCAGCAACACATCACGCCGGGACTGCGCGGGCGCATCGGCGCGCAGGCCGCGCCCTGCATTCCGCCATGCGAGCGGGTTCGGCGTATTCGCGGCGTGGGTCCAGGGCGCGTTGTCTCGAGGCGAAGACTGGCGATTCCTGTGTTGCGTTGTGCGCGGCAACAAGCGGCTGTGCGGCCGGAATGGACGATGCCGGCGTTCCCGAGGCCTTGGGAAGTCAGTTCATGTCGATGATCGACCAGCCACGGTGGCGCGCCGCCACTGCGCCCGCGCAGGTCGGACTGGGTGACAGGGCGCGAACGCGCCAATGCGAGGCTTCCTGAGCCGCGCCGCCGACGAAGCGCGGTGTCGTGTCGCCATGAACGGCAAGATCGAACTCGAAATGCTCCGGCGGCAGGATGAAGCCGGTCCCGAGCGCTTTCAGGCAGGCTTCCTTGCGCGCCCAGGTTTCAAAGAAAACCGTTTGCCGTTCCGATGCCGGGAGCGCGTCGAATTGTTCGCGCTCCCTGGCGGAGAAGACCTGGAGCGGCATGCTTTCCTCGATCGCACGAACCCGTTCAACGTCGATGCCCACCTCGAAGCCGTTCGAAATGACGAGCGCCGCCGTATTCTCGCTGTGGCTCAGGTTGAAGCAGATCCGCCATCCAGCTGGTTGGCTCGTGCAAAACGGTTTGCCTTCCGGACCATACTCAAGTGCAACCGCCCGCGGGGATCGCGCGAGATAGCGGCCAAGAACTTGTCTGACTTCTCCCCGGCCAATTACGTAGCGGCGGCGATGCAACTCGAAGCGAAAGTTGCCGGCGCGCTCGTGTTCCTGCGCGGATAGCATCGCCCAGTACCGATCAAAATCGCTCCCACAGGCATCGAGGTCCCATTGCCAGACATGGACTTCTTGCATGGTGGGCGGCGTGAGGGGCGACGAGGACATTGAGGGCCTGGTTCGACTTGCGGTTGGGAGTGTCGGCGCGCAGGGGCTTCGCGCCCATCCGGTTGCGTGCGCAACGAGCGGCTGACACACAAGAGAATGTACAGATACATCTCTCGCGGATTTGTTGGGCAACCCACGGAACGGGACTTCCGACACGGCCTACGATTCATGAAAGCGTGATGAAATAACGCTGCACTGCGTGCGCGCATGTGTACGGGGTTCGACTAGCCGACGCGGCAATTGCCGAAACAAGGCGACGACACAAAACCTGTGAGGCTCTCCGAAAGTAGCTGGGCTGCAGAGACCTTTGTGACTCGATGCGGCGCCGGACGAATCGTCTATTGCTTCGGCTTCCAGAACGCCTCCCGGTTACGTTCGTTACTGGTCCGAAGCCCGTTTGGGGAAGGTTGCCAATCGACTCTATATGGAATTAGAAAGTATGAAGAATTTAAATGTAAGACATATTTCTGGATTCCCAACGGTAGCCCTGTTCCGGTAAGGAACGGTAAGAATATGTGTGATTGACGTGCTATCAGATCGAGACCGATAGTTTTACTCTTTGCACGAGGAAGTTGTCGAAATTCAGATCGAGGTGTGGGATGCAGTGTGATTTTGACAATGTCTACAACGTGAGTGTGATCATTCCACACTACAACAGCCTTGATTTGCTTTGGGTGGCAATAGACTCGATTTCCAGTCAAACCGTTGTTCCGCGGGAAATCATTGTCGTCGATGATGCATCGGGGCTGCAGTTCGAGTTGCCGGGTCGTTGCGGAGACAACATTGCCTTGCGCCTGATTCGCGAAAGCGAGAATCATGGTGCGGCGTGGTGTCGAAACCGGGGCATTGAAGAGGCCACCGGTGATCTGATCGCCTTCCTCGACGCTGACGACCGATGGCTCCCGAACAAGCTCGAGCGCTGCATCGCCGCGTTCGGCCCCAGGCCTGTGGGGAACGAAGCGAAGGTGCTCTTCAGCAACGTCGTGCTAACGGACGCAGGGCGGCGCATCGTGGGCAACCGCTCTCCCTACGATGGGCAGTCGATGCTCGACTTCATCCTGCTGGAGGGGGGCTATATTCAGACCTCGTCGATCATGATGTGGCGTCATCAGTACCCTCTGATCAGTTTCGATGGCTCGTTGCGCCGTCATCAGGACTGGGATTTCGCCATTCGAGCTGAAATGGCTGGCTGCGTCTTTGTTTATTTGCACGATGCACTGGTGGAGTATTCCCTGAGCGAAAGTCCCGCCAGAATATCGAAGGCGGTCAGTTGCGAACCTAGTCTCGAGTTTTTCGAAAAATATAGCAAGCTGATGTCAAAAGGGCATGTCTCGTCATTTATATTTAATGTCCTGATTTACAAGAAAATGAGTATTGCCTTGAGGCTTGCCATTGTTGAGCGAGTTTTGTTGAGGGAGATCGAGATGCCCAGCAAGGATTGGGCGTCGCTATTCGCGAGGCTGGTCATCGGATGGGGCGGAGTGAATCTAATCAAACAGTTGAGACGGATAATCCACGCTGAGGATTATTCGACGTGAGATGCATCGGCCTTAAAAAATAAAAGTCATAGCCAGCGACCCGGTAAGCTTGCCCCCTCCAGTTGGATCGCCTCGAAGTTCGACGCTCTTGTCAAGGGCTGGTTCTTCCCCTTTATATTCTCCGCGCGGCCCAGTTATGTCGAGGACGTTTACAAACGTCGCGCGCGCTGCATCCGGCTGGGGTTATGTATGTCGGCGCACAGAGGGTGCACCTGCGCTCTGCTCTAATCTCAAGGCCGCAAGCGGCAGCGTGTGGAGAACGTTTCGACTTCGAGGCCCCAAATGCGTCAATTTGTCCGCGATTTGTTTTACTCATCCGTCGCCGATAAACAGGTCAATTTACCGTTGCCGCCGACGTCGCTCGCGATCCATTCGCGCAAGCTCAATATTTTGCTGCTCGGCACGTGTTCTGTGGAGATGCTCGTTAAGCGAAGCGCAAACTCGGGGCACAACATCCGCCACATACTGATGGGCTCGAGACGCCACGCCCCGATCCCGGAGGCCGCGCCAACCGATGACGTCGTCGTGGTGAATCTCACGCTCCGTCACATTCTGGGCGAAGTGACGCAAACGCCTGAACCTGTCGTGGACATGGTCTTCTCGCGCCTGCGTTCCGACGACGAAGCGCACGCTTTTCTGGAAAGAACAGGGGAGTATCTCGCCCAGAAAGTGGCACAAGTCGCCGCGCAGATCACGACGGCTCCTATTGTCTTCATGTCGTTTTTCGAGCCGAGCTTCAACTACGACGGCGATCTCATCGATCCATTCGGTATGACATCGCCTGGATATCTGGCGCGGGAGATCAACCGACTTTTGTCGGACGCCGTGCGCAAGACGAATAATTGCTACTTTCTCGACGCCAATGAAATATTGAATTTTATTGGCCGCCGACACCTGCAGGATGATGTCCTGTTGAGCAGCTCGCATGCGTCGTTCATCAACGATTGGGACTTCAAGCTGGACGCAAATCGCCTGATTGCGCCCAAGGCAATCGGGAATATCATGACCTACGAGGTCGCGTCCCGCGAATTTACCCTCGCATTCCTTGCGCGGATTGAAACGATAGTCAAGGTCATCGAGCAGCAAGCCCCGGTGAAGCTGATTATCGTCGATCTCGACGACACCATGTGGCGCGGCGTGGCGGCGGAAGGCGAGAGCGTGAGCCTGGAACAGCGCATCGAAGGCTGGCCTATTGGCCTCGCTGAAGCCTTGCTGTTCTTCAAGAAGCGTGGCGGATTGCTGGCGATCTGCAGCAAGAATGAAGAAGCGCCCACCATTGAACGGTTCAACGCCATCTGGCGCGGCGCCATCACCATGGACGACTTCGCGTGCGTGCGTATCAACTGGAAGCCCAAGTCGCAGAACATCCTTGAAATCCTCAAGGAGGTGAATCTGCTTCCAGGCAACTGTGTCTTTATCGACGACAACGACCGTGAGTTGTCGGAGGTGAAGGCGGCGATCCCGGCCATTCGTTGCCTCGGCGGAAATCACTACGACTGGCGGCGAATCATTTTGCGATCGGCCGAAACGCAGGTTCCCATTTTCACCGAAGAGTCAGCGCGCCGCACCGAACTCGTGCGCGCTATTTCGCAGCGCGAAGCCAGTGCCGACGCGAACAAGGGTGTTTCGCGGGAAGAGTGGCTAGCTTCGTTACAGCTTCGCCAGTCATTCTTCTTGATCAAGACGCCGCAATCCAGACACTTCGATCGCGCGTTCGAGCTTATCAACAAGACGAATCAATTCAATACGACGGGGAAAAGATGGGAGCGGTCAGAGTTCGAGGCGTTCATAACGCAGGGCGGGTACTGCGTGGTCTCTTCGCTGCGAGACAAATTGATCGACAACGGCATCATCTCTGTTTGCCTGATCAATGGCGAGAAGATTGTCCAGGTCGTCCTGTCGTGCCGCGTGTTTGGGCTCGGCGCTGAGTTGGTCGTCGGGGCGATAGCTACGCGGTTGGCGCTGAAGTCGGGCTCGGAAGTCCGCGCCGAACTGGTCGATACCGGAAGAAATGCGACCTGCCACGGCTATTTCAAACGGCTCGGTTTCTCCGAAACGGCCGCGGGCTTGTACTCGCGCGCCGCGAACGAAGTGCCGGCCTACATCGAGATCGAGAATCTGGGCGCGGCCGAGTTTCCTCCTGTGCGGATTTAGTGCAGCGCTCGATTGAGGCGTTTGCAAAGCAACACAAGCGCCCCGCTCGCCACCGACGGCGCCCGATGAAGGCAACCGGGTGGGAAGGTCCAGTGTGCTGACTAGGCGTTCGAGCAGCGCTGGTTCTACAGATCAGTCTTGATTGGAGGTATTCCGTCGTTTTCGGTAACGATGACGACCTATGCGCGGATACCGTTAGCGCTGCTTTCCCTGAGCTTTGCCGTGATCACAGGCGGCGCCACCTTATTCGCCCTCTGGAGCACTGGTTCACGATCCTGTTGGCCACTCCGATCCTGATTGTTGTCAGGTATACGACCTTCCGCTTGATCAAGAAGCCCGCCATGCAAAACACCGAAAGTGTTAGCAAGTGGGTGCGAGGCAATGTTTGCGAAACGCGGCGCTTATGCATTACTTCTCATGCCCAACGCTGGCCGGCGCTTTTATCCGCGAGTTGCGCAGGGGCCAATGGCAGGCCACTGCCGCAACCAGCAAGACATAGGTCGCGAGGAAGTAGTAGGTTAAAGAATGCACTCGAATATCAAACAATCCTTCGAGGCATAGAGGCAGGATAGTCAGGAAAGGGAAAATCTTCAAAAATAGGCCCACCCACCCATCGCCTCGTGACGAGAGGATCATGGACAAATAGAGGCAAACCGCCAAAACGGTGAAATCATACGACATCAACCTCGGGTTGAGCAGAATGAGGATGGCGAGGAAATAAAACAACTCGCTGGCGGAGCTGATCTGCACAGCGCGTTGCCCATGCCTGTATCGAAGAGCTGCCGATATCAGTACAACGAGAAGCATCAGGAGAAGATGGAGAGCAAAGCCGACCTTCCCCATGCCGAACCTGGAAAACACGCCGAAAATTGTCAGCCCTGCATCCCCATGCTGGATGATCTGATTGTAGATGGCGCCCTGGAATCCAGCCCACAGCTGAGGATAGAGAGCAGGTTGCGCAATGTAGATGCCGGCAACCGATAGCAGCACTGCGACGAATGCGAGCAAACTGCGGCGGGGCAGAAAAAGATAGAGCAAGGCATAGGCAAGGAAGTAGGGCTTTATGGCAGAAAATAATATGATCGCGATTGCATGTGGCGCCAACGTGTAGGCCGACCGCCTCGTGTATAGAAAGTACGATAGCGAAACGAGAAGCAGGTGTGCGAAGACGCTGATGTTCCCCGTCTGGATCGAAGCAAAGCCCGATCCGCCAATCAGGAAGCCGAGAACCAGGCAAGGCGCCAGGCGATGGTAGGGAATTTGAGACTTGAGACTCAGGCTAACGCAGACGATGCCTGCGACAGAGGCTAGAACCAGGAAAGCAAATGCGCTCGGGAAGTCGACAACGGAAAACACTTTGAGGAAAGCTGGCGGGTAAACAAATGGAAAATCACCCGATGCGCACGCATAGGGATCCGGTCCCTGCGAATAGCAACTCAAGCCTTTCTCATAGACATGGTAGTCCCAGAAAAACGAGCCGCTTGTTCCGCTGAATGCGAGAACCAAAATGAAACAAGTGGCGGCAGATAAGCTCCATAGAAGCCATGCCTTGTCGTCGTTAGCGCTCGCCATATCTAGCTTCAAGTCCACCCCCATCTCGGTTAATGACCGTCAAACACTATGGCGGCATAACGGCCGGACATGAGTCCCATCTTCGAATTCCCGAACGGTCGTTGCGCAGCTCACGCAGTTTCTGACGGTGAATACGATCGCGTAATCGTGCACGCGTTAGACAAACGTGAGGAACCCGTTATGACTTCGCCCATAGAGCGAAAGCGCGAGCACTGTCCTTGGGCTCGTCGGACGGCCGCACACTCGCATTGCGGGATTCAGTGGTCGACCATAGAGCATGGTCGTGAGTGGGTCTGTACGCCAGCGTACGTCACCCGACCATGTAAATGCGAAACGCCGCTCGACTTGCGGGTGTCTTGCACGGTACCGGCGCGGAAACGAATGGATCGCTCACGAGCGCGCCGATAAGGACGTGCCACCGGGTGCACATGCGCGATCCGCGATCCTTGGCTCAATCGAAGCTATGGACTGCCTGCAGGCTCTGTACTGCTGCAATCGAACTCAAGCAAACGTAAAGCGTTTATCCAGCTGGTATTTTGTGAAATAGCCGATCACCAGACCGACTGCGCCACCGGCGAGCCGTCCGGCTTCGCCATGAAAGAGTGCGTTCGCGATGAATTCGACGGACCAGAAAAGGAGCGTGGTGCCGAGCCCCATGACAACGTACAGCGAGAATGTGCGCACGCCGTGTGCAACACTCTGGTGCTCGTAGCGGAATATCCAGGCCTTATCGAGCAGATATTTGACGACAAGCCCAACACCGGTGCCTACGCACACTGAAAGCGGAACCGCAAACGGGCCCCGGTATAAGTGAAAGGCGAGGCTTTGACTGCCCAGATTGGCGCCGATAGAAATGGCGGCGAACGTCGCGTACCAGAACACGAGCCGCGAGCGGCTCAGTGACATGCTAGCAGCGGTGCTGCTCATAGCGTACTCCTCTTGAACGCCGCACAGGGCAGCGCGCGCATGACAAGCGTGTACTCGGCACGTGAACCGTTCGCCTTACCACGCACGACGCCGGTTATCCAGTCCATCGCGATAAAGCGATCGTAATGGCCCCAGAAAGCAGGCATCGGGATACTGATGATGTGTGCTCGCCGGATAAAGGAATAACGGTCAACGCATGTTAGGCCAACTGCCCCGGAACCACCGTTCGCCGGAGCACAAAACATTGCCTTCTTGCATGCGCGCTCATCCTTGTCGGCCGCGTCTCGAATACAAGCAGCGTCAGATTCGATCGGGATGCGTACCTTAGGGGAAGCGATGCGTGGCGACGTAGACCGCGACGCGAGCGAAATACGCGGCGATTTCGTGTTCAGCGCGCAGTATTTCTATCGCATCCGTGAGCGGAACTGCGTGCCGTGGCGGAACAAGCCTGCCATTTGTCGGGACGCAGGGGATCGCGATTGTGCGTGCCGCGAAAGCAGCACCGCGGGGCCGCTGCCAAGCGCTCTAACCGCGTCGAGCAGTTCGATGTGCGCGGTCCGCGGCCCGGTGGAAGATGTCCATTCCGTGTCAAATTACTTGCAAAGCAGAAGCAGGCGCTCCTGGTCCGAACACGGCCGTGCATTGACTTGTTCTGTGGCGACGGCGCGCGGCGCCGCGGCCGCCTGCATCGCGGCACGATGCGCGAAACAGGCCTTCAGGCGTCGCTCAACGGGCGGATAGTATTGCCAGCCTTTGCCGAGGCCCG
>NZ_JBMIQH010000040.1:0-68115 GCF_056155635.1 Paraburkholderia sp. BR10141
AAAGTAGGTGCCGCCCCGCACAGGGGCAACGCCTGCATACCGACGCGAAAACAAGAAAAGGCCAAAGCAGCCAGGAACCACAAAAAAAACCAAACCCACGCGCGATCAGCACGGCCGCCTAAGCGCCATACCCCGCCGGGCATGAAACCGTGCAACCGTCTCATAGGGCAGCCAGGCGTCAGCCTGGTACGGCGCGATGCCCGAAGGATTGTGAAACCACACACCGCCATCGCCACGTCCGTGCAGCAGGATCAGATGCCCGCCCCGGCCGGGGTCCATCCGCTCGGGATAGCGGATCTCGGGGCTCACGGAAACGATGGCGAGCGTTTCGGCATCAACGCGCCCTGCACTCGCCGCAATGTCCTCGTCGATCATTACCTCCACGTGCACGCCGAACGCGGCTTCCACCCATCCGGCGAACGGGCGGTAGATCAAGCCATCCACGCCGCCATCTTCGCGCACGCGATATACACCGTGCCGCAACGCCTCTTCGAGCATCTGCGCGCGCGGCGCATGCGCGACTCCCCAATAGTCGAGCGCCGATTCGAGGCAGGTCAGACCGCACAAGCGCTTGGCCCAGAAGCGATAGGCGTCGGCCTCGGTGAAGCCGCTCGCCCGCCAGCGCGGGTCCTCGCACGGGTCGGCGCCACGCTCGACGATAGGCGCCACCCAGTCGGCGCTGCCCCACTGGCTGTAATACGGCACGCCTTCATGCCGCCATGTCCCGCCGTTGCGCACGTCGTCCAATCGATACCCCTCGCCCCAGTAAGGTTGATTCGCCGCGCGCGAGCGCACGGCGTTCAAAATCGTGCATCTTCGCAGTCGCGCGCCGTCCCCGCAATGCCGCGAATATCGCAAGCCATGTGTAAACGAAGCCGAATATACGCTTACATTCCCGTATTCGGCGCCGCATTACATTTCGCTAAAATAACGCCGTCGCCTGGCATTTTATGCGTTTAGAATATCGTGCTCCCGTGCGCAGGCCGCAGGAGGTCCGGTCAAACCGGCCCCGCGGCGCCACGGCATGATCAATCAGAAACTGAATCCACGAATCCCCCTTCAAGCAGTATGTCGAACGTTGCATACACAACCGACTCGGCCTCGGTGGCGGAGCGCGTACGCGAGCTGATGAGCCGTCACGGCATCGGCAAGCGTCAGCAAACGACCGAGCTGTGCCGGATTCTTGACCTGAGCTTTTCACAGGGGCACCGCAAGCTGCGCGGCAACAGCCCGTGGACGCTCGCGCAGATCAAGAAAGTGGCCGAAGCGTTCGGCGAACCCGCGGGCCAGCTGTTCGGGGCGCAGCTGCTCGACCCCGGCATGGTCGGGGCCAGCGCTCAAGAAGCGATCCTCTGCGTGAGCGCCGCCGAACTGCCCTGCACCGCCTGGATCGGCGCACCGGTCGAGGCGGGCAGCCGCCCCGACTTCGTCGCCTACGAAAAGCAGGGCCAGTGGCGCGTGGTGCGCCCGGACGGCGCGCTCTACCAGAACGCGCGCGAAGTCCACAAGATCGAGATCTACCCGCGCCGCGCCGAGTCCGACAAGCCGCTCATCGCCGTCGTGGACGACGACCGCTCCTCCGCCGACAACCTGCGCGACTACCTCGAGCACAGCGGCTACACGGCGCTCGCGCTCTACGGCCTCGCGGCATTCAACGAAGCGCTCGAAAACAACGTGTTCGACGGCGTGGTGATCGACTGGCTGTTCGGCAGCCAGACCGCCGCGGAGGCGATCCGCAGCGTGCGCGCCTCCGAGAACCCCGATGCGCCCATCTTCGTGCTCACCGGCGAACTGCTGACCGGCAAGGCCAGCGAATCGGAGATCAGCCAGGTCGTACGCCACTACAACGTGGCCTGCTACGAAAAGCCGGCGCGCATGGCGATTCTCGTCGCCGATCTTTCGAAGCGGCTCAACCGCGGCTAACGCCGCGTTTTGCTCGCTCAACCCGCTCCCGCGCCTTTCACACCGCCGCGCGCGGCGCGCTCAGCGCGCGCTGCAACGCCGCACGCAGCACCTCGTAATGCACCGGCTTCGTGAGCCGGTCGAAAAACGGCGCGCCCTCGCCGCCCGGCGTCTTGCCCGCAGTGTCCGGAAGCGCCGCCAGCCCCGCCACGTCGGCGCTCACCGCGATCACCCGCGGCTGCGCGAGCACATCCTGCGCGGTCTCGAGCCCCGCCACGAAGTCGTAGCCGTCGCGGCCCGGCATGTGCAGGTCGAGCAGCACCACGTCGCACACCTCGTGCGCGAGCAGCGCGAGCGCGCTGTCGGCGTCGCTGGCCGCGAGCGCGCGGTAGCCCATGTGCGCGACCATCTCGCAGAGCGAATCGCGCACGAGCGGGTTGTCGTCGACGACGAGCACCTGCGGCAGCGCCCGCGCGGGCAGCGCCGCTTCGGCCACGGCCGCGGGCGCCGGCGGCTCGACCGGCGTGACGGGAATGCGCACGGTGAAGGTCGTGCCTTTGCCCACGCGGCTTTGCGTCTCGATCGTGCCGCCGAACAGCTCGACGAGGCCGCGCACGATCGCGAGCCCCATCCCCGCGCCTTCATAGCGCCGCGAGCGCGACGTGTCGAGCTGCGTGAACTCCTTGAAGATGAGCGGAATCTGGTCCGGCGCCACGCCAGGCCCCGTGTCGCCGACGACGATCACGAGCGTGTCGCCGCCAGCCGGTTTCGGCGCGCCCTCTGCGTCCTGTGATGGCCGCGGAACCCGCGCCGGCGCCTGCAGCCAGAATTCGAGCCGCACCTTGCCGCGCTCCGTGTAGCGGATCGCGTTCGTGACGAGGTTGCCGGCGATCTGGCGAATCCGATGCGGGTCGGCCACCACGCGCCGCTGCGGGCCCACCCACGCATGCTCGAACACGAGCCCGCGCGAGCGCGCCGCCTGCTCGTTCTCATCGACGATCGACTGCAGCAGTTCGCGCGGCTCGAACTCTTCCTGGCGCAATTCGAGCTTGCCTGCGCCGAGACGCGCGTAGTCGGTGAGGTCCTTCATCTGCGCTTCGAGCTGGCGAGCCGCGGTTTCGAGACGCTGGATCACCTTGCGGTCGGCTTCCGAATGCGAGTTGAAGCCGAGCAGCTCGATCGACGAGACGATCGCGTGCAGCGGCGTGCGCAGTTCGTGGCTGATCATGCCGAGGAAGGCGTCCTTCGCCATGCTCGCCTCGCGCGCGGCGCGACTCGCCTGGTGCTCGGCTTCGAGCGCCGCGCGCTGCTGGTGCAGGAGGCGCGTGCGCCGGTAGCCGTTCATCACGAGCAGCACGCCCGCCGCCGCCGAAAGCACGAGCAGCACGAGCCCCGAAGCGAACAGTTCGCGGCGCTTGGCGATGAAATCGTGCCGGATCGCCTCGCGCTCGGTCACGTCGGCGAAACGCCGGTTCAGCGCGAGGTCGGTCACCTGTGTCCAGTGCAGGTCGAGCGCCATGAGCATCGGCACCGCGCGTTCGGGGTTGTCCGCGAGCGTGGCGATTTCGGCCTCGAATGGCGAGATCGTCGCGGCCAGAATGGCGAGATCGGCGTCCTGGCGGCGCTTCAGGCCCGGCGTCGAGTCGAGCGAGAGCGTCGAGCCCTTCATCACGTTGAGCTTCGACTGCAGCACCTCGTAGCGCAGCCGCACCTTGTCGAGATCGCGGTCGATGCCGTCCGCGAACATCAGCAGCTGGCTCTCGAAGCGTGCGTAGGCGATCTGGAGCTGCGCGGCGTCCCAGTACAGGCCGTCGTAATTGCCCGTGATGCGCTGCACGACCTGCGGATTGAGCAGGTTCGCGTAGAGCAGATAGCCGACCGCCACCACGGGCGGCGCGAGCGCCGCCATCCAGATGATCGCCTGCAGCAGGCGTCGCAAGGGACGTTGTATCACCCGCTACTCACCGCTTGATCGTCATCGACTTGATCTGCCACGCGAACTTCGAGTCACCGGCCGCGCCGTCGAGCTCGAGCGGATGCTGGTCGCGTGGGTAGATCAGGAACAACGGGCCGAAATTGCTTACCTTGAGGCGCTGGCCGTTCATCTCATAGGCGACCACCACGCCATAGCGCGCCGCGTCGGCCACGGGTACGACACAGGTGTAGTCGTCGAGCGTATGGATCTCGATCTCGCTGCCGTAGGCGCCCACGGCCTCGAGCACGTCCGAAAGCAGCGGGCCCGTGAAGGTCGAGCGCGGCGTCCAGGTCGTGGCCGTCGTGATCGAATGCGCGGGCAGCGCGAGCAGCTGCGCCTCGCTGAAGTGATACGCCGTGTGGGACGCGTTGTTGGTCACGCGCACCTCGCCATCGACGTCGAGCGAGAGCGCACCCGGAGAACCCGCCGCCTGCGCGGAAGGTGCAAAAAACGGCGCCGCACCCGCGAGCGCCACCACGGCGGCCCAGCGCCGCCAGCCTGGCCATCCCATCCCATGCCACATCTTGCCCGAGCCCTTTCGCGCGATGATTCGCGTCGTTTTCGTGTGTCTTTGCGCGGCGCTACGCGACATTTTGCGGTAATGCGCCGCTTTTTCCTGCTGCGTTTCCCTCGTTTTCCTGCTACCTCCACCCGCCATGCCAGCAGGCGCTGGTGAGCATAGGCATAATATCGTCAAACATTGTGCTGACAATAGCCGTCTTTTTCTCGTACACCGCTATCGGAAACGCGCATTGCGCAGTTGCCGCGCGCTTGCCGATTACGCGCTTCGACACCCAATTCAATCCATGGATAAACCTGTCGTTCCGCTCACCTACGAACAGCTCGATCACTGGGTCGAGTCGCTGCAGCCGGCGCTGATCGCGGAGGAATTCGACCTCGTGGTCGGTATCCTGCGCGGCGGCGCGCCGCTTGCGCTGATGGTTTCGCACGCAACGGGTGCGGCTGTCGCATTCCTGCGCTATGACCGCGCCACGCGCGAAGTGCGCTGGGACTCCACGCTGCCGCTGCCCGAACCGGGCTCGAAAGTGCTGCTCTGCGAGGACATCGCGGGGCGCGGCCATACGCTCGTGGACTGCATCGCGTTCCTGAGCGAGCACGGGCTCGTCGTGCGCACGCTCACCGGCGCCTACGACGACCTCAGCCGTTTGCGCCCCGATTATTCGATCGACGCGAGCGGCTATTTCGCGCTGTTCCCCTGGGAGCGCCAGGCCTACACCGACCGCTATCGCGCCGACTGGATCCGCGATGGCGACGGCGACGGCACGCGCATGGCCGACGACCACGAGTACGCCGTCTACGCCATCGATCTCGACGGCGTCCTGCTCCCCGACCTCCCGATTGCGCGCTACGACGAAGACCTCGTCGCCGCGCTCGCCGAGCGCGATGAGCTGGTGCCGTTCGAGCGCCTGCCCGGCATCGACATGAAACGCACGCGCGCGATCATCACGGGGCGTCCGGAGATCGACCGCGAGCGCACGCTCGCCTGGCTCGAACGCCACGGTTTCGGGCACCTCGAACTGATTATGCGCACGCCGGACGAACACGACGACACGGCCGCGGCCGTGGCTGCGCACAAGGCCGCGGCGGCCATCCGCAGCGGCGTCACGCACTTCATCGAGAGCGATCCGGTGCAGGCCATCCTGATCGCGCAGACCGCGCCGCTCCTGCGCGTGATCTGGTGGAACGCCCAGGCGCGCACGGGCACGCTGATCGGCGCCTCGGCCTGGAGCTGAGCGAGCCGGCGCTTAGACGCCGCCGCGCCGGCCCTCGATGAATCGCGCGGCGCGCGGCGACGCCACCACGATGAGCTTCATGGCCGCGCGCGTCGCGCCGACGAAGAGTTTGCGCGCGGCGCGCTCGTCGAATGACTCGAAGTCCACCTCGGTCAGGATCACGCACGGCGCGGACTGGCCCTTGAAGCGGTAGATCGAATCGAGCAGCACATCGCCCTCGCGGTACTGCGGATTGCCGAACAGGTCGTATTGGCCGGTGAAGCTGCGCAGCCGGTGCGGGCCGAGCTGATCGAGCGTCGCGAACAGCGAATGCTCGCGTCCGCGCCAGGAAAGCACGACGATGTCCTGCTTGCGAAAGCCCAGCGAAAGCGCCTGCGTAATCGCGCGTTTCGTGACCAGAACCACCCCAGGTTCCGCGCCCGGTCCGGCTTCATGCTCGTCCCAGCTCGCCACCGTCACCTCGGAGCCGTCGAACGGACTCCCCGCGGCGAGCTGCGCGATGGCGGGCACGGTCGGTCCGGCCACGTCGCGCAGGAATGCGAGGATGTCGCGCGGGCTGCGGTAGTTCGTGGTCTCGCGCAGCACGGTCCAGCCCGCCAGCGCGAGCGGCTCGCGCACGTAGAGGTTCTGCAGCGGATCTTCGAGCCACCACCATGCAGCGTCCGGCCGCAGCAGACGCCCGAGTGCGCCGACCCACGGCTCGTGGAAATCCTGCCCTTCGTCGACGATCAGCACGTCGAACTGCCAGCGCTCGGCAATCGGCATCTCGCCGAAGCGCTGCACGAGGTCGTCGAACGCGCCAGGGCTCGCGAAGTCGGGCACGTGGCCGCCGTCGCGCGCGACCCAGTCGCACAGCTGGTGATAGGTCGCCACCTTTGCCCCGGGCGGCGCGAGCTGCGCGATGTGATCTGCAAGCGGCCGGTTGAAGCACACGTAGAGCGTGCGCGCGCCGCGCGCCACCGCGTCCTTCATGACCTGCACGGCCAGTTGCGTCTTGCCCGAGCCCGCCGTGCCGATCACGCGCAGCCGGAACGGGGCGAATTCGAGGCGCCGCGCCCACGTGGTGAGGCCGCCCGCGAGCCGCGTGACGAGCGTGCCGGCCGCGCCGAGCAGCGCGCTGGTGTCGGGCGTGAGCGAAAGTTCGTCGGCGAGAAAATGATGGATCCTGGCGGCGCACGGCAGGCGCGGCTCGTCGGCGGGCATGGCTTCGAGCACGATGGCGGCGAGCTGCGCCTTGCGCGTGGCGTCGACGATGCGCGCCGGGTTCACGCCCGCGATGGCCGGCTCCCGCACCACGTGGTCGGGGCAATAGAACAGCTCTTCGAGCACGTAGGTGCCCGCGCCGAACGACGCCGTAAAGCGCCGGTGCAGCCCCTCGACCGTGCGTGCCAGCGCGATCGCCACGTTGCGCTCGGTTTGCATGTACGCCTTGACGAGCCCGCCTGGCGTTTCGCGCAAAAAGCCGGTTTTCTGCTCGACGATCATCACGCGCCCAGCCGGGCTGACGATCACGAAATCGGCCTCGCCGAAGACCGAAAAGCCTTCGGAGAGCCGCGTCCAGTGCACGCCGTGATAGACGGTGTAGCCGTTCGGCAAACCGCGGGCGAGCGCGACGAGTGTTTCGCGCTCGCGCGCGGCGGCGCCGGTGGCTTCGATATGCTGCCAGTCGTCGGGGACAATGCGGGCCATGGGCGGGTCTCGGACGGATGTTGAGGTTCGTGGCGGCCGCGCAGGCAAGCGAGGGAGCGCTGCCGCACGAAGCGGGCGCGGCGGCGGAACTCCGGGCGCCGCGCAGCGCCTATTCTACGAAATGCCTGGCTGCACAAATAAACCGCGCGAGAATCGTGTATCGTGGCGGCCTGCGCCAGGCTTGACCCTTTTTCCTCTTGCAAGGAGTACGCGCCAGATGATCACGATCTGGGGACGCGCCAATTCGGTGAATGTCCAGAAAGTCCTGTGGTGTTGCGATGAACTCGTGCTGCCGTTCCAGCGCATCGACGCGGGCGGCTCGTTCGGCCATCTCAACGAGCCTTCCTATCTCGCCATGAATCCGAACGGCAAGGTCCCGACGATCACCGACGGCACCTTCGTGCTGTGGGAGTCGAACGCGATCCTGCGCTATCTGGCGATGGAGTACGGCCCTTCGAGCCTGCTCTACCCGACCGACCCGAAGGTGCGCGCCTCGATCGAGCGCTGGCTCGACTGGTCGATCGGCACGCTCGCGCCCATCGAGCGCCCTGTGTTCCTCGCGCTCGTACGCACGCCGCCCGAAAAGCGCGACACGGCGAAGCTCGCGGCCGACTTCGATCAGCTGACCCCGCTTTGGCGGCTGCTCGACCACCATCTGCAAGGCCGCTTCTTCATGGAAAACGAGCGCTTCTCGCTCGCCGACATCGTACTCGGCGCGTACGCGCGGCGCTGGTTCGGACTCGAAGGCGTGGAGCGCGAGCCGCTGCCGAATGTCGAACGCTGGTATCAGCGCATCGCGCAGCGTCAGGGCTTCCGCAAGTACATCGATCTGCCGCTCACCTGAGCCGTCACTCCATGGGGGCGCGGGCGGCCCGGCGGCGCGCCCCGTATAATCGCAAGCATGAAGACAGCAAAACCGTCCCCGGACGCCCCGGCCCTGCATAGCGACACCGAGGCGCACGACCACGCGCACGGCCATGCCCACTCGCACGACGGTGTCAAGGGCGCTTCGGTCGAGTCCGCGCTCGCGATGGCCGAGGCCTATTGCCGCGAGCGCGGCGAAAAGCTCACGCCGATCCGCCGCAAGGTGCTGGAGTTGCTGCTGGCCTCGGGACGCGCGACCAAGGCGTATTCGCTGCTCGACGAAATGCGCCAGATCCATCCGGGTTCGGCGCCGCCCACGGTCTACCGGGCGCTCGACTTCCTGCTGTCGGCGGGGCTCATCCACCGCATCGAATCGATCAACGCGTTCGCCGTGTGCCACGACCTCACGCAGTGTCAGCACGGCATTCTCGTGGTGTGCCAGCAGTGCGGCAACGTCACCGAACTGCACGAGCCCAAGCTGCGCCAGGCGTTGGTTGCGCAGATCGAGGCCGCGGGCTACCGGCTCGCCGGCGACGGTATCGAGCTCAAAGGCCTCTGCGCGCAATGCCAGGAGAGTCAGGCCAATTCGGCCGACAAGGCCGCACAGCCGGGCGCCGCTGCGGCGCCCGAAGCCACTGCGCAGCCCTCGTCCGTTAGCTAACCGTTCTTGCCCGCCGTTCAGCGCAGGCAACAGATCGCCCGCGCCGCATGTCGCGGCGCTTCAGTCCGTCAGCACCCACACCTTTCGCGCCGCGCTACGCGCGCGGCGTCATAGCGACTGGCGCGCGTCGATCGCGTCGCTCAGCAGCGTCACCAGTTCGTCCGGCCGGGCCGGCTTGGTCATGAAGTGCTGGAAGCCTTCGCCGATGCTGCGCAAACGCCAGCTTTCGTCGGTGTGGCCCGTGAGCGCGACCGCGACGGTCGGAGCATGGTCGCCGCGGATTTCGTAATCGCGCAGACGCTGGATCAGGTAGAAGCCGTCCATCGCCGGCAGGTCGAGATCGCAGACCACGGCGTCGGGGTGCAGGCTCAGGGCCGCTTCGACGCCAGTTTCGGCGTCTTCGACCGCCACGACATGCGCACCCTCCGCCTCGAGTAGCGAAGTCAGTGACGCCCGGCTGTGCGGGTCGTCTTCGACGAGGACGATGGTCGTCCGGTCGAGCTTGTGTACTGCGTTCATTGTGTTTGCTTACATGCCTTTCTGTCTGTCAGGCCGAGTGCCGCAAGGCTACGGGCCCGGAGTCACGCCGGGCGCACGGCAACGCGGGCCGTCCTGATAGAGCAATCTTAATGCCGTCCGGTTCCTGCGTGCCGCGCGTGCGCCCATCCGCGCCGCGCACGATAGCCGCATCACAAGACAGCCCGATGACGGCCGCGCTCACGCTTTGCCGCCCTGTTTTTTGTCCTACTTTGGATCCTGTCGCGCAGCGGCAAGGCCCTTGGCCTTGCCGGTTTGTGCATAGGCTTCGAGTGCACGCTGGCGCGCCAGTTCGTGCTCGACGACAGGTTCCGGATAAGTTTTGCCGAGTCGCACGCCCGCCGCCTCGAGCTGCTGCGCGCTGGCCTTCCACGGCTGGTGCACGAGCGCATCGGGCAGGCCCGCCAGCTCCGGCACCCAGTGCCGCACGTAGTCGCCGCGCGGGTCGAACTTCTGGCCCTGCAGCACCGGATTGAAGATGCGGAAATACGGCGCGGCATCCACGCCCGAGCCCGCCACCCACTGCCAGTTGGCCGGGTTGCTGGCCGGGTCGGCGTCGACGAGGGTGTCCCAGAACCACGACTCGCCCGCGCGCCAGTCGATCAGCAGATGTTTGCTCATGAACGATGCCACGACCATGCGCACGCGGTTGTGCATCCAGCCTGTGTGCCAGAGTTCGCGCATGCCGGCATCGACGAGCGGATAGCCGGTCAGCCCCCGCTGCCACGCTTTCAGGCCAGCGGCGTCCTTGCGCCACGGCATGGCGTCGAATGCGGGACGCAGGTTGCGCGTCGCCAGATCGGCGTAGTGAAACCGCTGGTAATGGCAGAACTCCCGCCAGCCCAACTCGCTCGCGAACTTTTCGGCGCTCGCAGCGCGGCGCGCCGATCCACGTCCGTGCGCGTGCTGCGCCGCCTTGAGCGCCGCCCAGACCTGGCGCGGCGAAATCGCGCCGACGGCGAGATACGGGGAGAGGCGGCTCGTGGCCGCGTCGCCGGGTTCGTCGCGCTCACCCCCGTAGGCGTCGAGGTCGGTGGCGAGGAACGCGCGCAGGCGCTCCAGCGCGGCTTCCTCTCCCGCAGGCCAGGCCGCGCGCATGCCGCCCGACCAGTCGGGCGCGCGAGGCGCCAGGCCGAGCGCGTCGAATTTCGATGCACGTTGGGTAAGACGTGCTGGCAGCGATTGAAAAATCATCCGTTCGGGCTCGCCTTCCGGCGGCGGCGGATCACCCATGCGCAGGCAGGCGCGCCAGTAGGCGCTGAAGACCTGGAACGGCTCGCCGGACTGATTGAGCACCGTCCATGGCTCGTTGAGGAGCTGGGCGCCGAAGCTTTCCGCACTGACGCCGCGCTCGCGCAGCGAGGCTTTGAGGGCGCGATCGACCTCGCGTTGCGCCGCGCCGTAGCGGCGGTTCCAGTACACGGCTTGCGCGCCGGTTTCGGTGACGAGGGCGTCCAGCGTCGCCGCTTCGTCGCCCTGCAAGAGCAGCAGGCGGCCGCCGCGCAAAGCCAGCGCCGCTTCGAGCGCGCGCAGCGATTCATGGCGCCACCAGCGCGCCGCCCCGCCCTCCGGGCGCTCGCCCGAGGCATGCGAATCGTGGATCCAGACGCAGATCAGCGGCAGGCCGCTCGCCGCGGCCTGCGCGAGCGCTGGCTGGTCGGCGAGCCGGAGATCGTCGCGAAACCAGACGATGGCGGGGGCTCGATGCGCAGAAGCGCGGGAAGCAGCAGCAGAAGAAGACAGACCGGACCTCGACCGGGAAACATTCGCGCGGCACCGCGCACGGGGCGTGCCGCAAAGGTCCCGGAGCGTACCACGGCGCGCGCTGGCGGCTAATCCGTATCAATGCCCGTATCGGTGCGTGCGTCGATGCGCCCTGGCCCCACGCCCTGGGTGATGAGCGCGACCGCATGGCGCGCGACCGCCTCGACGCCCACGTGTGGCTGCTGCGCGTCGCCGCGCCACATCTGGCTGGTGGCGAGCGGCAAGAGCGTCAGGCCCATCAGCGACTGGAACAGCAGCGCAGGCTCCAGCGCCGCGTTGAGCCGGCCCTCGCGCTGCCAGCGCGCAATGGCCGTGTGGGCCGTTTCCTGGTGCTCGCGGCCGAGGCGCTCGAGCATGCGCTGGCGCAGCACGCCGCCCTCGCTGATGACGTCGCGCACCCACAGCGGCGGAAACCACGGATTGCGCTGCCCCAGCGCCACGAAGCGCTGCACCAGCGCAGTGAGCGCCGCCACGGGATCGTCGGGATGCTCCGCGAAGATGTCGCCAAGCGACTCGCGCAGCGGCACGAAACGCTCGTCGATCAGCACGTCGATCAGTTGATCGCGCGTCTTGAAGTAGTAGTGGACCATCGCCGGCGTCACGCCCGCCTCGCGGGCGATGGCAGCGAGCGAGGTGTCGAGGATGCCCTGGCGTGCGAACAGCGCGAGTGCGGCTTCGATCAGACGCGCGCGCTGTTCCGCCCCGCCCACGCCGCCGCTCGGCCGGCCGGGACGGCGCGCGGCGGCCCGGCCTGGCGTGCCGCCTGCGCTGTCGAAGGAAGGTTCTGGCGCGTTCATAGGTGTCCTGCCCGGTAACAAAATGAATTTTGACCAACTGGAATAATTGTCCTAATATTAACCTCCGAATTAATTAATTTCAAGATAGACGGACACGATGAAACCCAGCACGAAACACCCTGTGCCCGCTACGGCGGGGGTCGGCGCTCACGCGAATGCAGCGGTGCTGGCGTCGGGCCCGGCTGCCGATACCGGCGGCCATCCACCGATCCGGTTGCTGTTTCCGGCGCTCCTGCTCGTCATGCTGCTGGCCGCGCTCGACCAGACCATCGTCTCGACGGCGCTGCCCACCATCGTCGGCGAACTGGGCGGCCTCGACCGGCTCTCGTGGGTCGTCACGGCCTACCTGCTCACCTCGACGATCGTCGTGCCGCTCTACGGCAAGTTCGGCGACCTGTTCGGGCGCAAGATCGTGCTGCAGGCCGCCATCGTGATCTTCCTGATCGGTTCGGCACTTTGCGGCGTGGCGCAGAACATGGAGCAGCTGATCGTGCTGCGCGCCTTGCAGGGCATTGGCGGCGGCGGCCTGATGGTCGTGACGATGGCCGCCATCGGCGACGTGATTCCGCCCGCTCAGCGCGGCAAGTATCAGGGCATGTTCGGCGGCGTGTTCGGCATCGCCACGGTGATCGGGCCGCTGCTCGGCGGCTTTCTCGTCGAGCATCTGTCGTGGCGCTGGATTTTCTACATCAACCTGCCGCTCGGCGCGATCGCGCTCGTGGTGATCGGCGCGGTGTTCAAGCCGCGCGCCGCGCACGTGAAGCACGTGATCGACTACATGGGCGCGGGCTGGCTCGCCGCCGCCCTCACCTGTCTGATCCTCTTCACGAGCGAGGGCGGCTCGCTGCTGCCGTGGACGTCGCCTACGCTCTGGCTCACGCTGCTGCTCGGCATCGTCGCTGTCGCGGGCTTCATCCACGAGGAAAAGCACGCCGCCGAGCCCATCCTGCCGCTCGAACTCTTCCGCCAGCGCACCTTCGTGCTCGCGAGCCTGATCGGCTTCATCGTGGGCGTGTCGCTGTTCGGCTCGGTTACGTTCCTGCCGCTCTATCTGCAGGTGGTGAAGGGCTCGACGCCCTCGCAGGCCGGCATGCAGATGCTGCCGATGATGGGCGGCGTGCTCGTGATGTCGATCATCACGGGCCGCATCATCAGCAAGATCGGCAAGTACCGCATATTCCCGATCGTGGGCACGGCGCTCGTGGCCGTGGCGATGATGCTGCTCGCGCGCCTGCAGATCGACACGCCGATTCACCTCATGTATGTCTATATGGGCCTGCTCGGCTGCGGCCTCGGCATGGTGATGCAGGTGCTGATCCTCGCCGTGCAGAATGCCGTGGAATTTCGCCATATGGGCGTGGCCACATCGGGCGCGACGCTGTTCCGCTCGATCGGTGGCTCGGTCGGCGTGGCCGCGTTCGGCGCCGTGTTCTCCCACGGGCTGCACGCGCGGCTCGAAAAGGTGCTCACGGCCGACGTGGAACTACCGCAGCCGCTCACGCCCGACGTGATCCACCATCTGCCGCCCGCGCTGCACGCGCAGTATCTCGATGCGTTCGCCGGGGCGTTGCACACGGTTTATCTCTCGGCTGCGGTCGTGGTGGTGTTCTCGTTCGCGCTGTCGTGGCTGCTGCGTGACGTGCCGCTGCGCAAGCAGCATTGAGCGCGCTTCGCCTGCTTTTCCCCTCCAGCCAGCGGCTCCCCGCTGGCTTTTTTTGCCCTGAGAACCGGCATTAGTCGGCCTGACGGCGCCCGTTCAGGCCCCGTTCACACCGCCATTACATTTTCCACACATTTAATTACAGTTAGCTAAAATCGCGGGCATCGCGCGCCGGGACCCGGCGGCGCGCGTTTCAACTCTCGCGACGGCCGCATGACGGCCGTTCGCCATAAAACACACAAACCAGGAGAAGACCCGCCCATGGACGTCCAGACCGACCCAACCACGCTATCCGCGCAAGACACGAGGCGACGCGTATTCGCCATCGTCGGCGCCTCGTCGGGCAATCTCGTCGAGTGGTTCGACTTCTATATCTACTCGTTCTGCGCGCTGTATTTCGCGCCCGCGTTCTTCCCGAGCGGCAACACCACCACGCAGCTGCTCAACACCGCCGGCGTGTTCGCCGCGGGCTTCCTCATGCGCCCGATCGGCGGCTGGCTGTTCGGCCGCATCGCCGACCGCCACGGCCGCCGCAGCGCGATGATGATCTCGGTGCTCATGATGTGCGGCGGCTCGCTCGTGATCGCCATGCTGCCCACCTACGCGCAGATCGGCGCGTTCGCCCCGTTCCTGCTCCTCGTCGCACGGCTCTTCCAGGGGCTTTCGGTGGGCGGCGAGTACGGCACGAGCGCGACCTACATGAGCGAGGTCGCGCTCAAGGGCCGACGCGGCTTCTTCGCGTCGTTCCAGTACGTCACGCTCATCGGCGGCCAACTCTGCGCGCTGCTCGTGCTCGTGATCCTGCAGCAGACGCTTTCCACCGAAGAACTGAAGGCCTGGGGCTGGCGCGTTCCGTTCGTGGTCGGCGCATTCGCCGCGCTGATCTCGCTCTATCTGCGCAAATCGCTCGACGAAACCTCGACGAGCGAGTCGCGCCACAAACGCGACGCAGGCACGATTCGCGGCGTCTGGCAACACAAGGGCGCGTTCTTGACGGTGGTGGGCTTCACCGCAGGCGGCTCGCTGATCTTCTACACGTTCACGACCTACATGCAGAAGTACCTCGTGAACACGGCCGGCATGCACGCGAAAACCGCGAGCAGCGTGATGACCTGCGCGCTCTTCGTCTACATGCTGATGCAGCCGGTGTTCGGTGCGCTGTCCGACAAGATCGGCCGCCGCACGTCGATGATCCTGTTCGGCGCTCTCGCAGTGATCGGCACAGTGCCGCTCATGCATGCGCTCAAAGACGTGGCGAGCCCCGTGGCCGCGTTCGCGCTGATCACGGTGGCGCTCGCGATCGTCAGCTTCTACACGTCGATCAGCGGCCTCATCAAGGCGGAGATGTTTCCGCCCGAAGTGCGCGCGATGGGCGTGGGCCTCTCGTACGCGGTAGCAAATGCGCTGTTCGGCGGCTCAGCCGAATACGTCGCGCTGTGGTTCAAGTCGGCAGGCAGCGAGTCCACGTTCTACTGGTACGTGACCGCGCTGTGCGCAATTTCGCTGGTCGTCTCGTGGCGCATGCGCGATCCGTCGAAGGAAGGCTATCTGCGTCACGAACCGTGATGCTCGGGCGCAGCCGCTTCATGCCGGCTGCGCCACCCGCTCCATCGCACGCTGCAATGTTTCGTAGACCTTGGGACGATTGCACTGCGAAACATTGAAACGCAGAAAATCGCTCGCGCTGCGCGACACGCTGAACACGTTGCCCGGCGCGAGCACCACGCCTTCCCCCAGCGCCTCGCGCGCGATCTGCGCCGCGTCGAGTCCGTCCGGCAACTGCGCCCATACGAATAGGCCCGCCTGCGGCCGCGTCCATGCGCTCAGGCCCAGCGCCGAAAGCCGCTGCAGCGTTTCGCCCATGGCGTCGGCGAGCTTCGCGCGCAAGCCGTCCAGG
Source organism: Paraburkholderia sp. BR10141 (assembly GCF_056155635.1). Classification (NCBI taxonomy): domain Bacteria; kingdom Pseudomonadati; phylum Pseudomonadota; class Betaproteobacteria; order Burkholderiales; family Burkholderiaceae; genus Paraburkholderia; species Paraburkholderia sp. BR10141. The sequence continues at coordinate 15,501 of NZ_JBMIQH010000040.1, forward strand.
TGCCGCCGATACGTGCCGTCCACGAGCAGGCGGTGCACGAGTTCCGCCACCATCTCCCCGTTGCCGAACGAGACCGCGAGCTTGAGATCCACGAGCGGCTCGATCCAGTCGGCGCGCGCCGCGATGAAACCGCAGCGCGCCGCGGCAGACATCGTCTTCGAAAAGCTGCCGATCGTCACGACGCGCGCGAGCCCGTCGAAGGCCGCGAGGCGCGGCGCGGGCTCGATTTCGAAGTCGGCGAAGATGTCGTCCTCGACGATCAGAAGGTCGTGCTCCTCCGCGAGCTTGAGCAGGCGATGCGCGACCGCGGGCGCGAGCGTCGCGCCGGTGGGATTGTGGACCGCCGAGTTCGTCACGTAAAGGCGCGGGCGCGATTCGGCCAGCGTGCGCTCGAACGCGGCGAGATCCGGGCCCGTCGGCGTGTACGGCACCCCGACCACGCGCACGCGATGCGCGCGCAGCAGCGCCTGGAAATTGAAGTAGCACGGGTCGTCCACGAGCACGGCGTCGCCCGGCTCCAGCAGAAAGCGGCACAGCAGGTCGAGCGCCTGGGTGCCGCCATCGGTCAGCACGATCTGCTCGGGCGCGGCCTCCACGCCGTGCTGGCCGAGCCGCCATGCCAGCTGCTGGCGCAGCGCCGGCAGGCCGAGCGGCGACGCGTAATCGGTGAGCGGCGCGCGCGGGTCGCGTGCAAGGGCGCGCAGCGCGCGCCGCACGGCGTCCTGCGGCAGCCACGAGGCGGGCAACCAGCCGCAGCCGGGACGCAGCGCGTCAGCCTCGGTCTGCAGCGACTGGCGCGTGAGCCAGAGCGGATCGATCTCGCGGTCGAGCTGCGGCCCGAGCGCGGCGAGCGCGAGCGGCGGCGCGTGCCCGGCCACGAAAAATCCGGCGCCGCGCCGCGCGACGAGCACGCCTTCGGCGACGAGGCGCTCGTAGGCCTCCACCACCGTCGAATTCGACACGCCAAGCTGCCCGCTCATCGCCCGGATGGACGGCACGCGCGCGCCCGCAGCCAGCGAGCGCGCGGCAATGCGCTCGCGCAGCGCCTGCATCACCTGCTCGACGCGCGTCATGGGCAGGGCTTGCGTCCTCGCTCTGTCTTTCATCTGTACTGCTCCGTGTTCAATACAGTTTGAACAAATTGTACTGATCTGTAGCTTACCTTCGCACGGCGCGGCGCGCATCATCAGCGGACCGATCACCGATGCTCCTCTTGCCCAAGCCCATCCATGCGCAAAACGCTCGATTCCACCACCGATGGCTGGCTCTGCGGCCTCGCAGGCGTCCTCATCTTCAGCGGCTCGCTGCCCGCCACGCGGCTCGCCGTGCTCGGCTTCGCCCCCGTGTTCCTCACCAGCGTGCGTGCGACCATCGCGGGCATGATCAGCGTGCTGCTGCTTCTTGCGCTGCGCGCCGCACGGCCCGCGCGCGCCGAGGTCTGGCCGCTCGTCATCGTCGCGCTCGGCGTGGTGGTGGGCTTTCCGCTCCTCACCGCGCTCGCGCTCCAGCACGTGAGTTCGGCGCACGCCATTGTGTTCGTCGGCTTGCTGCCGCTCGCCACGGCCGTGTTCGGCGTGTTGCGTGCGGGCGAGCGTCCGCAGCCGGCCTTCTGGATCTTTTCCGCGGCGGGCAGCGCCGCCGTGGTGGCGTTCGCGCTGCGTCATGGCATCGACGCCTCGCCGCTCGGCGACGCGCTCATGCTCGGCGCGATCATCGTGTGCGGGCTCGGCTATGCGGAAGGCGCGCGGCTCTCGCGGCGCCTGGGCGGCTGGCAGGTGATCTGCTGGGCGCTCGTGATCTCGCTGCCCGTGATGGCGCCGCTCGCGTGGTGGCTGCGGCCCGCGTCGTTCGCAGCGGTGGGCGCGGCCTCGTGGTGGGGGCTCGCCTATGTGTCGCTCTTCAGCATGCTGATCGGCTTCGTGTTCTGGTATCGCGGGCTCGCGCTCGGCGGCATTGCAGGCGTCGGGCAGTTGCAGTTGCTGCAGCCGTTCTTCGGCTTCGTGCTCGCGGCGCTGCTGCTGCACGAAGCCGTGCCGCCCGCGATGATCGCCGTCACCGCCGTGGTGATCGCGTGCGTGGCCGGCGCACGGCGCTTCGGGCGCGCAGGCGGCGCTTCCGCTGTCGCGAATCGCGCGGGCACGCAGCGCGTCTAGACCGGGCTTTTTTGGCACGCTTCAAAAGCGCGCCTGCGCGAGGCATAGTGAGGAACGCAAACCTCCTTCTCATTTGCCTTCGCGCTCGCTCCAACCGATGAACCCACACCCCGACGCGCTCGTGCGCGACGCCACTGCCGACGACTTTCCCGCCATCGCCGCGATCTACGCACACCACGTGCTGCACGGCACGGCGTCGTTCGAGGAGACGCCGCCCACGCTCGACGAACTCCTGCGTCGCCACGCCGCCGTGCGCGAACATGGCCTGCCCTGGCTCGTCGCCGAGATCGACGGCCAGGTGGCGGGCTACTGCTACGCCACGCCCTACCGGCCGCGTCCGGCGTACCGCTTCACGGTCGAAGATTCGATCTATATCGACGAGGCGTTTCGCGGCCGCGGACTCGGCCACACGCTGCTCAACGCGCTGATCGAGCGCTGCGAGGCGGGCCCGTGGCGGCAGATGATCGCCGTGGTCGCAGACCCGCGCGGCGGCTCGCTCAAATTGCACGAGCGCCTGGGCTTCTCGCTGACCGGCACGCTGCGCGGTGTCGGCTTCAAGCACGGCGAGTGGCGCGACACCGCGCTCATGCAGCGCACGCTCGGGCCGGGCGCGGACACACCGCCCAAGGGCTGACGCCCGGCGCTCAAACGCATGGCGGCACGCCACACGCGCGCCGCCAGCGAAACGCCGCTCGTACAATACGTCCTTTCGCAACGGAGCCGGACCCACGGCTCCGCAGACAAGGACTGATTCGCCATGCAACCCCTCCTCGAACACCTGCACCCGTCCAACTGGGGCTTCCTGTGGGACGCGCTCTCCGCGCTCGCGCTGCGCTTGTGCGCGGCCTTCGCGATCCTCTGGTTCGGTTGGTGGCTCTCCCGGCGCGTGGGCAACTGGATCAAGCGGCGCGGCGGCGGCATCGATCCCACGCTGCGCCCCATCGTGCGCGACACCGCCGTGTGGGGCGTGCGCCTCGTTGCCGTGATCGGCGCGCTCCCGCAAATCGGCATCCAGACCGCCAGCATCGTCGCGGTGCTCGGCGCGGCCGGTCTTGCCATCGGTCTCGCGCTGCAAGGCACGCTGCAGAACATCGCGGCCGGCATCATGCTGTTGCTGCTGCGGCCGTTCAAGGTGGGCGACTATATCGATGGCAGCGCCGGCGCCAGCGTCGCGGGCACCGTCGAGGAAGTGAACCTCTTCACCACGCGCCTCACGAAACCGGACGGCATCTGCGAATACGTGCCGAACAGCGCGCTGTGGAGCAATTCGATCCGCAACTACAGCCGCAATCCCACGCGTCGGCTCGACCTCGAAGTGGAAGTGTCGGTGCGCGACGACGTGAACCGCGCCATCGACGCATTGCGCACGCTCGCCGCCGCCGACCCGCGCGTGCTGGCCTCGCCCGCGCCGCAGGTGATGGTGACGCGTTTCGACGACAGCACCGCCGTGCTCAATGTGCGCGTGTGGTCGAATATCGACACCTTCTGGGAGATGCGCTGGGAACTGTCGCGCAAGGTCCGCCAGGTGCTCAATGACGCGCACTGCTCGCTGCCCCTGCGCACGCGCGAGCTGCACATCGTGCAGACGCAACCGGCGCAGCCCGAGCAACCGACACAGCCGACGCAACACGCGCAGCAATGAGCGCGTACGCGCGCCGCCCGCGCGGCTACGCCAGAGGGCTCGTGCCGCACGGCTACCTGGCCGTGCTGCTGGTGATCGACGGCCTGCTGCTGGTGCGCCCGGTCGCGCAGAAAGCGCTCGAACACGCGCGCGGCAACTGGTTCGACGACTGGATCACGCTCATCAACGCGTTCGGCGTGCTCGCGCTGCCCCAGGCGCTCGTCGCGACCGGCCTCACGATGATGTCGTTCGGCATCGCGCTGCGGGCGCGCGTGGCTTGGGTGCTTTCACTGGTGCTGCTCGCCGGCGCGGCCAGCATCTGTCTGTGGGGCGACTATCGCAGCCACGCGCTCGCCGGCTTCTCACTCGCGCTTGCCTGCGCGCTGATCTACTACTGGCGCCATTTCGATCGCGCGAGCGTCGCCGCGGGCTCGCTGTTCGCATTCCTGAGCATTGGCTCATTGATCGTCTATGCGGTGTTCGGCTCGCTGTATCTCGGCGACGATTTCGACCCGCCTATCCGCAACCTCGTCACGGCGTTCTACTTCTCGATCGTGTCGATGTCCACGGTCGGCTACGGCGATATCGTGCCGCGCTCGGACACCGCGCGGCTCTTTACGGCTTCGATCATCGTGCTCGGCATCACCGTGTTCGCGACGTCGATCAGCGCTGTGATCGGGCCCGTGATCGGCGGCCATTTGAAACGCATCGTGAAGGGAGGCATTTCCAACGTGACCCGCAAGAACCACTATTTGATCGTCGGTGCGTCGCCGCTCGCACATAGCGTGTACGCAGGGCTCCTCAAGCGCGGCTACGCGGCGACCGTGATCGTCGCGCCGAATATTCCGCACAACTATCCACCGGAGGCCGATCTCATCGTCGGCGATGCGAGCGACACCGCCACGCTGCACAACGCGGGCGCGGAAACCGCGCTCGCCGCGCTCGCGCTGCGCTCGGACGACGCCGAGAATGCCTTCGTGATTCTCGCCATCAAGGAGATCGCGCCGAAGGTGCGCACCGTGGCGCTCGTCAACGACAGCCGCAACCTGCAGCGGCTGCGCCTGTTGCAGCCGGATATGGTGTTTTCGCCGCAACTGCTCGCGGGCGAACTGCTCGCTCGCACGCTGAACAACGAAACCATCGACAACACGCTGGTCGAACAACTGCTGTTCGGCAAGAGTCCAGGCGGCGCGGTGTAAGCGTGGTGTCGCCGCGTGCTATCGGTCCGGCGGCGGCAGACGCCGGAACAGCGTCGGATAGTCGATCACGAGCCCATCTTCATCCACGCGCAGGTTCGCCGTGAAGTCGCGAAAGATGCCTTCGTAGCGATACTCGCGGTCGCGCTCGATGCACACATAGGCCTGCTCGACAGGCTTGGGCTCCAGTTCGGGCGCGGCGATGTACACCACACGGATCGGCTGGCGCTCGCCGCGCGCGAGGCCCAGACGCCGGATCGGCAGCGTGTTCGTGTACGGCGTCGCGGCGATGTCGATGTCGATGCAGCCGTCGAGCGCTTCCAGTGCGCGCCCCTCGCCGTCGGTCCAGTGGCCCTTGCCGTCGCTGTGGAGCACGAGCGAGCCGCCGCCCATCACGCGAAACGCCGCCCAGCGCACGCGCCACTGCGCGTCGCACTCGATGGCGTAACACAGGCCATAGGACTTGCCGTAGCGCTCGCCGATGACCACGCTTTCCGCGCGGATCGTGTCGCCTTTTTCGCCAAACTTCGGGCCGCAATGCGCATCGAACGCCAGATGCTCGATACCCTCGCCCGTCTCGGATGCCCAACGCACTTCACGCATCGTTCGCCTCCCGTGCAGACTGTCTCTGGATAATCACGACAACCGCCTTGCGCGTATCGTAACCCGTCAACAAATAGCGACTATCAACCCACGCGCATGCGCGAGGCGGTCCGCATCCCCTATGCTCGCACTCTGGCCGGCCCTGCGCCTCGCACGGCGACCGCACCGGCCCGTACCCGCCCGCCACGCCTTCGCCATGTCCGCCCGATTTTGCGCCGCTTCCGGCGCCACCGCCCGTACCGCCGATACCGCCGCCGTCGGTGCGCTTTTGCGCAGCCTCGGCCAGATCGTGCTGCAGGCGCATGCGGGAACGGGCGCGTGCCTGCTCGCAGCGCTCGCGCTCACCGACTGGCGGCTGGCTTTCGCCGCCCTGCTCGGCGCCGCGGCGGCCAACGTCTGCGCGGTCGTGGCGGGCCATGCGGACGCGGCGATCCGCGACGGCCTCGCAGGCTACAACGGCGCGCTCGCCGCGCTCGCGGCGTTCACCTTCGTCGGCGATGCGGGCACGGCGGCCGCGCTTGCCCTCATCGCGGGCGGTGCGAGCGCGTGGATCGCCGGGCCATTGGACCGCCACCTCGCACGCGCCCGGCTCGGGCTGTATTCCGTCCCCTGCCTCATCGCGACCTGGAGCTGGCTGCCGCTGCACCCGGGCAGCGCTCCCGTCGCCAGCGCAATCGCCGCAGCCCCGCTGGCCCCGCACGGCACACCGCTCGCCGCGGCCGCACACGCCGCCGCCGGCGTGTTGAGCGGCCTCGCGCAGACCACCTTTGCCTCGGGCGCGGCGGCGGGCCTGTGCGTGCTCGCGGGCCTCGCCTGGTCGTCGCGGCGCGCGGCCGCCTATGCGCTCGGCGGCGCGGCGCTCGCGAGCACGCTCGAACTCGCGTGCGGCGCGAGCCCGGACGCCTTCGGCGCGGGCCTCGCCGGCTTCAACGGCGCGCTTGCCGCGCTCGCGGTCTGCGCGCTCGGCACACGCGCCGCGATCTGTGCGACCATGCTCGCCGCAGCCCTGCATCTGGCCGCCGTGCGCTGCGGACTGCCAGCGCTGACCGCGCCGTTCGTGCTGGCAAGCTGGAGTGTGCACGCGGCAGCGCGACGCCTGCGCCCCGCGCCATCGACGCCGCCTGAAGAGCCCATCGTCCGCTGAAGGAATCGCCATGTCTTTCGCCCATCGTCCGACGAGCATCTGCGCCGAGACCGCGCCGCGCTCCACCGCCGAGCAGCAACTGCGCGTCGATCTCGCCGCCGCTTACCGCCTCATCGCACTCAACGGCTGGGACGACCTGATCTACACGCATGTTTCCACCGCCATACCAGGCGAGGCGGGCCGCTTTCTCATCAATCCGTTCGGCCTCGCCTTCGACGAAGTGCGCGCCTCGAACCTCGTGAAGATCGACACCGACGGCCGTATCGTCGGCGCAAGCGAGCACCCCGTGAACGCCACCGGCTTCGCGCTGCACGCGGCCGTGCATCTTGCGCGGCCCGACGCCGTGTGCGTGATGCATCTGCACAATACGGCGGGCATTGCCGTATCGATCCAGCGCGACGGCCTCCTGCCCGCCTCGCAGCACGCGCTGCGTTTTTACGGCCAGCTCGCGTGGCACGACTATGAAGGCCTCGCCTTCACGCCTGCCGAAGGCACGCGCCTCACGGCGAGCCTCGGCGCGCAGCCGGCCATGCTGCTGCGCAATCACGGCACGCTCACCACCGGCCGCACAGTGGCCGAAGCCTACGTGCTGATGGCGACGCTCATCAAGGCCTGCGAAATCCAGCTGCAGGCTCAGGCCGGCGGCGTGCCGCTCGTCGTGCCGCCGCCCGGGGTGGCCGAACGCACGGCCGAGCAGTTGCGCGACGGCGGCGCGATCGAAGGCGTGCTCGAATGGCCCGCGCTGTTGCGCAAGCTCGATCGCATCGATTCGTCGTACCGCGACTGATCGCGCCCATCCATCGCTTCACTCACTTTCAAGGAGACCCGCATGCCGACGTTCCACATCGAAATGTTCGAGGGCCGCAGCGTCGAACAAAAACGCCAGCTCGCCGCCGCCCTGACCGAGACCACCTGCAAGGTGCTCGGCGTCGAGCCGCAATCCGTCGACATCATCTTCCACGACGTGAAGCCGGAAAACTGGGCGACGGCCGGCAAGCTGTGGAGCGATCCGCGCTGACGCCACTTCTATCGCATTCCTGATCTTTACCGCCTGGCGCCGTACGCGTCGCTCGCGCCGCCAGGCGCGCCTGAACTCTCCCCCGCACGAATCCTGACGCCGCACGCCGAGGCACGTTGCCGCACCCGATGCGGCAGCGCGGTGTATTGACGCATCGCGACGCTCTGCGCACATCCCCGCTGCGCAACGAGTGTTTAATCTAAATTGATCTGTATCAATGCGTTAGCGCAGGTTTTCGTCCCTTTGATATTGACGACTGCGACACGCTGGCGCACGTCGCAGCGCAGCAAAACCTTCGCCGTTCCCCTACGCTTACGTCCATCGCACGAGAAGCGCAGCGCCCCCACTGCCTCGCCGTGCGACGTTTCTTCCGCGCTTTTCCCGGTAAGCAAGCAACAGGCACGTACATGCACACGTCACTTTCCGCCTTCGACCTGGCCCGGCTGCAGTTCGCCTTCACCGTTTCGTTTCACATCGTCTTTCCGGCGCTCTCCATCGGCCTCGCGAGCTTCATCGCCGTGCTCGAAGCCTGCTGGCTCAAAACGCGCCAGCCGTTCTACAAGGACCTTTGCCTGTTCTGGTCGAAGGTCTTCGCCGTGGCCTTCGGCATGGGCGTCGTCTCAGGCGTCGTCATGAGCTATGAGTTCGGCACCAACTGGTCCGGCTTCTCGTCGTTCGCGGGCCCCATCACCGGGCCGCTGCTGATGTACGAAGTCATGACCGCGTTCTTTCTCGAAGCGGGCTTCCTCGGCATCATGCTGTTCGGCTGGAACCGCGTGAGCCCGCGTGCCCACTTCGGCGCGACGCTGATGGTCGCCATCGGCACGCTCATCTCCACGTTCTGGATCCTCGCCTCGAATAGCTGGATGCAGACGCCGCAAGGCTTCAAGATCGTCGATGGCCATGTCGTACCGGTGGACTGGTTCAAGATCATCTTCAATCCGTCGTTCCCATATCGTCTTGCGCACATGGCGATCGCCGCGTTCATCGTGGCCGCGCTCGTGGTGGCCGCGAGCGGCGCGTGGCATCTGCTCAAGGGACGCCGCGACCCCGCCATCAAGAAGATGTTCTCGATGGCGCTCGGTCTGCTGCTCGTGCTCGCGCCGGTGCAAGCCTTCGTGGGCGATGCGCACGGCCTGAATACGCGCGAATATCAGCCCGCCAAGATCGCCGCGATCGAAGGCATCTGGGACACCGAACAAGGCGGCACCGCGCTCAATCTGTTCGGCATTCCCGACATGCAGGCCGAGACGACACGCTACGCCGTTTCCATTCCGCACCTGGGCAGCCTGATCCTCACGCATAGCTGGGACGGCGAGATCAAGGGACTCAAGTCCTTCCCCGCCGACGAGCGGCCCAATTCGCCGCTGCTGTTCTGGAGCTTCCGCGTCATGGTCGGTTTAGGCATCCTGATGATCCTGCTCGGCGTGATCGGCTGGGTGCTGCGCCGCCGCGACACGCTCTACGAATCGCGCTGGTTCCAGCGATTCGTGCTCGCCATGGGACCGACGGGCTTCATCACGCTGCTCGCGGGCTGGGTCACGACCGAAGCCGGCCGTCAGCCCTGGGTGGTCTACGGCGTAATGCGCACGGCGCAGGCAGTGTCGCCGCTCACCGCCCAGCAGGTGGGCATTTCGCTGATGGCTTTCGTGGCGGTGTACTTCCTCGTATTCGGCACGGGAATTTACTATCTGCTCAAACTTCTGCGCAAAGGTCCCGCGCTGCCCGACCCGAAGCCGCATGCGCCCCGCGAGCCACGTGAACCGCGCGTGGCCCACCCTGCGCTCAGCGCGAGTCAGACCGCGCGCCGCCCCATGTCCGCCGCCGATCAGCTGATCGACGCCTGAGGCTCCCCGCATTCATCGTTACGAGGCTAGCAAGCAAATGGATGTCACCGTCATCTGGGCCGCGATCATCGCGCTCGGCGTTCTTCTCTACGTGGTGCTGGACGGCTTCGATCTCGGCATCGGCATCGTGTTTCCGCTCTTTCCCGACGAGGATGAGCGCGATCTCATGATGAACACGGTCGCGCCCGTGTGGGACGGCAACGAGACCTGGCTCGTGCTCGGCGGCGCGGGGCTCTTCGCCGTGTTTCCCGTGGTGTACTCGACCGTGCTCTCCGCGCTCTACCTGCCGCTCGTGTTCATGCTCGCGTGCCTGATCTTCCGCGGCGTGTCGTTCGAGATCCGCGCCAAGGCCAATCGCACGAAGCACTTGTGGGACCTCGCGTTCATCGGCGGCTCGACGGGCGCGGCGTTTTTCCAGGGCATCGCGCTCGGCGCGTTCCTGCAAGGCATTCCGATGGACGGCGGCCAGTTCGCCGGCGACGCCTTCGGCTGGCTCACGCCCTTCAGCCTGCTCTCGGGTTTCGGGCTCGTCGCGACCTATGCACTGCTCGGCTGCTGCTGGCTCGTGGCGAAGACCGAGGGCGACCTGCAGCGCCGCCTGCGCAAGCTCGTCTGGCCGCTCACGGTCATGCTGCTCGGCTTCATCGCGCTCGTGAGCCTGTGGACGCCGCTGCAGGACCCGGCCATCGCTGAACGCTGGTTCCGTTCGGGCCTCTTCTGGCGTCTCGCGCCGGTGCCGCTGCTCGTGCTCGCCTGCGCCGCGTGGATGCGTTGGGCCGTGCATGCGCGCCATCACAAGACGCCCTTCATCGCAGCTATCGGTCTCGTGCTGCTCGGCTATGCGGGCCTGCTCGTGAGCCTGTGGCCGTATGCGATTCCGCAGGGCCTCACGCTGTGGGAAGCGGCCGCGCCGCGCGAGAGCCAGATGTTCACGCTCGCGGGCGCAGCGTTCATTCTGCCGATCATCCTCGCGTACACGATGCTCGGCTACTGGGTCTTTAGAGGCAAGGTGCGTCATGGCGACACCCATCACTACCACTAACACGGTGCGCCGCGCGCTGCCCGGCTGGCTATGGTTCGTACTCCTCTGGTGTGCGGGCGTGGGCGCGGCGGTCTCGCTCGGGTTCGCGTTCAAGGTCTTCATGAACCTCACGCTGTTCGCAGTGAAGTGAGTTGCACGCGCGGATTCGCACGAGTGCCCTCGATTTCGCGGCGCCGCGTTAGACTGTAGGCTCTCTGTTACCCGTGCGAAAACCTCATGCAACAGATGACCTTCATGGAATGCGTCAAGCGCGCATGGGCGAGCGCCTGGCAGGCCGCCGTGCAAATGCCGGTTCTCCTTGCGGGAACGTTTGTGATCTACGCGGCGCTCGGCTGGTTCGGGCTTGCCGGGCGGCCCGTACCGGCGGAAGGCGCAACGCCTTCCGCCGGACTCATTGCGCTCGGCAATCTCGCCTCGCTCCTGAATTCGCTTCTCTACCTCTGGTTCACGCTCAAGATCTCGCGCTTCGTGCTGCTAGGCGAGCGCAGCGCGCCGCTCATGCCGGCCGGGGCCAGGCCGTTCCTGCGTATTTTCGCGGTCGGTCTCATTCTGGCGGTCGCGCTCGGCGCCTTCGCGCTCTTGCTGTGGGTCGTGCTGCGGCCTCAATACCAGGGCGGCGCCGCGTTCCTCTTTCTGGTGGTCATTGCGATCTGGATGTTCGTGGCGGTGCGCCTCTCGCTGCTCTTTCCGGCGCTCGCCGTCGGCAGCAAGATCGCCTTCAGCGCCGCCTGGCGCGACAGCCGCGGGCATTTTTGGAGCCTCTTTGGCGTCACCTTCGTCGCCGCGCTGCCCATTGCGGTGTGCGGCCTGATCGTGCTGATCGGTATGGGCCTCGCGGGCGTCACGCCTGAAATCGTGCGGCAGCCGGGGTGGCTCACCGCGCTCGCCATTGGCCAGAGCATCGGCAATATCGTGTTTGCGCTGCTCACCACCACGGCACTTGCCTGGCTTTATCGGCGTTACGCGCAAGCCTTGACTTCGCCCTCCACCAGCTAATCTCTCACTACCAGATGCCCGGCACGAAGCGATAACGCACACGCGCCAGATACTCGCGGTAGCCGGGCAGATTTTCCGCCAGCGTTTGCTCTTCGCGCACCGCGCGATAGCCGATCCCCACGACCATCACGGGCACGCACGCAAGCCCCCACCACGAACCGAGCATGAGCGGCGTGCCGACGAGAAAGAGCAACGCGAAGCCATACATCGGGTGGCGCACATAGGCATACGGTCCGGTATCGCTGACTGTGTGCCCGCGTTCGCTCTGAATCTTCACCACGGGCGCCGCAAAGCGGTTCGCCGCGAACACGGCGCGCGTCGCGTAGATATCGACGAAGATGAAGATGGCGCCGAGCACGCTGAGCCATAGCGGTACGCGCGACCAGCCCATGCGCACGGCGTCGATTCCCATCAGGCAGAGCCACGCGCAAAAGCCCACCGAAACGCACAGCATGAACACGCGGTCCCACGGCTGTTGCGTGCGCTGCGCGAACGGCGCGAGCCGCTCGACCAGGAGACCCGGATCTTCGCGCCCGAGCCACAGGCCGATCCACACGCCGCATAACGCCCACTCGATGAGCCAGAGCCACGCCGCCGTCCACGCCAGCGTGCCCGCCGAAACGAACAACAGCACGCCCATCAATCCGAACCAGACTACGACTTGCACGAACAGCTTCGCCATTAGCGCTTTCGTCATTTTCAGCTCAGTCATGATGCCCTCCTTGCGCGCGGGGACGCTGACTCGCGTTCGCTCGCGCCTACTGCGTGGCGCTGTGCGACGTCATGCGCGCATATAGCGCGTCGGCATCGATACGCTGCCCCGCGTCGCCGCCCGCGAGATCGATGCCGAAGCGTTCGCGCAGACAGTGCGCGAGTTCCGCTCCATTGGCGAGGTTACGCTCCTCGCTCACCTGGCCTTGCGCATCGCGCTCGGTAAAACGCTCGTTGAACAGGATCGCGCGGCCGCCTTCGCGCGCGATGCACGCGATCAGACTGAACGTGAAGAACGACTCGGGCGACGCCGACGTGTACCAGTTCGCCACTTCGTAATCGACCCACTCGGCAGGCGTCAATTCGAAGCGATAGAGATCGAACCACTTCTCGCCATCGTGCAATTGCAGCTTGCGCTCGTTCGCCGACAACGTCACGAGCCGCGCCGGTTCGTGCGGCGTCGGCTGTTCCGCATCGGTCGAGAACGAGAGCGGCGCGCGCAGCGTCGCGGCACCGAAGCCGCCGTCGACGAGCCAGGTATCGCCCTGCGCCTCCACGCGCAGCAGCATATGCGTGCGCGGCGTGCGCGCGCCGGGCTCACGACCGTACAGCACACGTGCGGCGAGCGGGGTGACCGTAAAACCCAGTTGCATGAGCACGTGCGCGAGCAAGGTGTTGTGCTCGAAGCAGTAGCCGCCGCGCCGCTTCGTCACGAGTTTCGCGACGATGTCCGGGAGCTTGATCGATACGTGCCGTCCCGCCAGCGGATCGAGATTCTCGAAAGGAATGGCAAGCGGGTGCAGACGCTGGAGTTCGCGCAGGACGGCGAGTGTCGCGGTGCGTGGACCGTCGTAGCCGATGCGGGCGAAGTACGCGTCGAGATCGAGTTCGTTGCCTGGGGAAATGTCGGTCATGGAGCCAGCTTGTCTTGAAGTTTGTGCGGCAAAACATGCGTACGCACACGCGATGATAAGCGACTTCATTCGCCTGACTGATTCATCAAACGCTAACGATCTGTAATCTGTAAATACACAAATGAAAGCACTTCGCAAGAAATCCTGTGATCCTGCGTAAAACAGGCGTAAGACGGTTGCGAATCATTCTCGTTTTTGTTGACGCTCGCATTTACTGTTAGTACGATGGCGCCGTCTGGAGATGTCGGGTATTCAGCGGCTTGCGAATAACAAACGCCAACGCGATCAATCAAGCGAACATTTCAATAAGTAAGGAATACGATGGAATTGACCCGAACCGTCCGCGTGCCTGCGCTCGCCTGCTCGCGCAGCGCAGCGCCGGGCCGCCCGGCGCGTCGGCGCGCACCGGCGTGGCGCGCCATTGCCGTGCTTGCCGCGAGCGTGACTTTCGCGAGCGGAGCCGCACGCGCCCAAAGCAACGCGAACCCCGACGCCGCGCCAGAAGCGCCGGAAGCCGACCTCGCCATTCAGGCGCAGCCGTCGAACTTCTGGACGGGCTTCTGGACGCGCCAGAACATGCTCGGCGACATGGGCGGCTTGCGGCCGTGGCTCGGCAAATACGGGGTGACGTTCCAGCTCACGGAGACGAGCGAGTACCTCGCGAACCTGCGCGGCGGCCTCAAGACCGGCGGCGCGTACGACGGCCTCACAACGGCAACGGTTCAGGTCGACACGAGCAAGGCGCTCGGCATTCCGGGCGGCCTCTTCAACGTGAGCGCCCTGCAGATCCACGGCACCAACCTGAGCACGTCGAACCTCGGCACGCTGAACACGGCGAGCGGCATCGAAGCGACGCCGACCACGCGCCTGTGGGAGCTGTGGTACCAGCAATCGTTCTTCAACAAGCGCCTCGACGTGAAGATCGGTCAGCAGAGTCTCGACCAGGAATTCATCGTGAGCCAGTACGGGGCGCTCTTCATCAACACGATGTTCGGCTGGCCGGCGCTGCCTTCGTACGACATGCCCTCGGGCGGTCCCGCCTATCCGCTCGCCGGTCTCGGCGTGCGCGTGCGCGGGCAGATCACACCTTCGTTGACGGCACTCGCAGGCGTGTTCTCAGGCGACCCGCTCGGCAACGATCCGAACAACCTTAGTGGTACGAACTTCAATCTGCGCAACGGCACGTTGTGGATCGGCGAGCTGCAGTACGCCATCAACCAGCCGTCCGAAGGCGAGCTGGTCAGTGCGGACAATCACGGCCTGCCCGGCACCTACAAGGTTGGCTTCTGGTACAACACCAACTCGTTTGCCGACCAGCGTTTCGACAACACGGGCCTTTCGCTCGCGAATCCGGCTTCGACCGGCATCCCGGCGCAGCACCAGGGCAACTACAGCTTCTATGCGGTGGCCGACCAGATGATCTGGCGTCCCGATCCGGACGAGCCGCGCAGCATCGGCGTATTCGCGCGCGTGATGGGCGCGCCCGGCGACCGCAATCTCGTGAGCCTCGCGGCCAACCTCGGCATCGTCATGAAGGCGCCGTTCAAGGGACGCGATAACGACAGCGTGGGCCTTGCCGCCACCTACATCAAGGTCGGCAACAACGTGCACAACCTCGACCTCGACCAGCAGATGTTTACTGGCGGTCCGTACGGCGTGCGCACGCAGGAAACCGCGCTCGAAGCCACCTATCAGTATCAGGTCACGCCGTGGTGGATTCTCCAGGCTGACGCGCAATACACGTTCAACGCAGGCGCCGGCCAGAATCCGCAGGATCCGACCGCGCCGCTGCGCAATACGTTCGTGATCGGCGTGCGGACCAACATCACGTTCTAAGCCCACGCAAGCGCAACCGACCCATGTTCAACCCCAAGTCCTCGCGTTTTCCTGCCGGCGTGCGCGCCGGCCGCGCGAGGCACGGAGATTCAGTATGAAACACGCTACGCGCACGCTCCTGCAACGCACGGCCCACGCGGTCCGCTCCGCGCTCGCGCTTGCCGCCGCGGCGGCGCTCGCCGGCGCGCCGCTCGCCGCTCACGCTGACCCGCAGGGCCTGCTCGAGACCGTCAAGCATCACACCACGCTCATCAACACCGTGCCCGACAACGGCGACCAGAACCCGTATGCGATCTTCGTCGCGCCGGTTTCCTCCGGCGCGGTGAAAGAAGGCGACGTGCTGGTCGACAACTTCAACAACGCGGCCAACCTGCAGGGCACCGGCAGCACGATCATCGACTATCACCCTGACACGAAGCAGATGTCGCTGTTCGCGACGATTCCGCGCGATCTCAAGGAGTGCCCGGGCGGCGTCGGCCTTTCGACCGCGATGACGATGCTCAAGTCGGGCTGGGTCATCGTGGGTAGCACGCCGAGCAACGACGGCACGACCGGCACCAAGGGCGCGGGCTGCATGATCGTGCTCGACAGCAGCGGCAAGATTGCCAAGGTCATCAGCAGTCCCAACATCAATGACCCGTGGGGCAACATGGCCGTGGTCGACAACGGCGACCACGCCACGCTGTTCGTGAGCAATGCGGGCTTCGGCGTCGGCGGCGCGGACGGCAATCCGCCCGTGTTCAAGCAGGCCACGGTGCTGCGGCTCGACCTCGACATCCCGAGCGGCCAGGCGCCGGTCCTGAAGAGCGAAACCGTGGTGGCGAGCGGCTTCGGCGCGCAGGCGGACAAGGGCGTTTTCCTCGTCGGCCCGACCGGCCTCGCGCTTTCGGCGGACAACAAGCTGCTCTATGTGTCCGACGCGATCGGCAACCGCATCAACGTAATCGAAGACCCGCTCACGCGCGACACGAGCGCGGGCGTGGGCCGCCAACTGACCGCCGACGGCCTGCTGCACCGTCCGCTCGCCATGATCACCACGCCGCAGGGCCACCTGCTCGTGACGAATGCCTTGAACGGCCAGGTCGTCGAGATCGACCCGGCCGCGGCAAAGCAGCTGTACGCGCGCTGGATCGATACGGACAAGGCGCAAACGCCTCCGGGCAACGGCGATCTTTTCGGCATCGCGCTGACCCCGGCAGGCGACGGCTTCTACTACGTGGAAGACGACGTGAACACTCTCGTGCTGGCTAAATAATCATGTCCTCCGACGATACCCCTAACCAACCATCGCGCCCCGCGCGTCGCGGCTTCCTGAAAGCCGGCGCTGCGCTCGGCGCGAGCCTCGGCGCAGGCGCGGCCACGAGCGGCCTCGCCCAGGCCGCCGAGGCAAAGCATCACGCGATGCCCGCCGACCCGATGCTCGCCGTCGAGCCGTTCTACGGCGAGCACCAGGGCGGCATCGTGACGCCGCAGCAGGCGCACACGTATGTCGCGGCCTTCGACCTCACGACGACCTCGCGCGACGACGTCATCAACCTGCTGCGCAAGTGGACCGAGTCTGCGGCGCGCATGAGCCAGGCGCAGCCCGCTGCCGCGCTCGACTACACCGGCGACGACCACCCCGCGGCCGACTCCGGCGACGTGCTGGGCCTCGGCCCGGCGGGCCTCACGGTCACCTTCGGCTTCGGCCCCGGTCTCTTCACGTCGCAGGACAAGGATCGCTACGGTCTCGCGCGCAAGCGCCCCGCCGCACTCGTCGACCTGCCGCGCTTCAACGGCGACCAGCTGATCGCGCAAAAAACCGGCGGCGATCTCTTCGTGCAGGCGTGCGCCAACGATGCGCAAGTCGCTTTCCACGCGGTGCGCCAGCTCGCGCGCCAGGGCTACGGCATCCTGACGATGCGCTGGGGCCAGGCGGGCTTTCTCTCGGGCCCGCGCGCGCAAACGCCGCGCAACCTCATGGGCTTCAAGGACGGCACGAACAACCCGCCGACCACGGACCCGAAGGCGATGAACCAGTTCGTCTGGGCCACCGCCGCCGACGCGCCCTGGATGCAGGGCGGCACCTATACCGTGGTGCGCCGCATCCGCATCACGCTGGAGCACTGGGACCAGATGGAACTGGGCTTCCAGGAGCAGGTGTTCGGCCGCCACAAATACAGCGGCGCGCCTCTCGGCCAGATGAAGGAGTTCGACAACGTCGATCTCGAGGCGCAAGACAAGGACGGCAATCCGCAGATTCCCGAGAACTCGCACGTGCGTCTCTCGAATCGCGCGTCGAACAACGGCGCGCAGATCCTGCGCCGCTCGTACTCGTACAACGACAGCACGGACTTCTACATCGAGCGCTGGCCGCCGTGGCGCCAGGAAACCGAATATGACGCGGGCCTCATCTTCATTGCCCACCAGGGCGACCCGCGTACGGGCTTCATTCCGATCAACGAAAAGCTCGCGAAGTTCGACATGATGAACCAGTTCACGACGCACGTGGGCAGCGCGATCTTCGCGTGCCCGCCCGGCGCGAAGGCGGGCTCGTTCATCGGCGCGGAGCTGTTCAGCGCCTGAGATCGCTTTAGATCAATCGATAACAACGGACAACGAAGCAATATGAAATTTTCCATGATGCGCGCGCCGCTGCGCGCCGCCACCCTCTCGCTCGCGCTTGCCGGCATGCTGCCGCTCGCCGCGCACGCGGCCTCGATCACGCTCTACAACGCACAGCACGAGCAGGTCGTGAACCAGCTTGCGAAAGACTTCCAGCAGCAGACCGGCATCGACGTGAAGATCCGCAGCGGCGAAGGCCCGGCGCTCGCGGCGCAGCTCGTCGCCGAAGGCGAGAAGACGCCCGCTGACGTCTACTTCACGGAAAACTCGCCTGAACTGATGCTGCTGGAAGAAAAGGGTCTGCTCGCCCCCGTGCAGAAAGCGACGCTGGCGGTCGTGCCCGAACGCTTCAACTCGCCGCAAGGGCAATGGGTGGGCGTGACCGCGCGCGAGAACGTGCTCGCGTACAACACGGCCAAGGTGCAGCCCGCGCAATTGCCGAAGTCGATTTTCGATCTCGCCAAACCCGAATGGAAGGGCAAGGTCGGCATCGCGCCGAGCGACGCCGACTTCCTGCCGCTCGTCGACGCCGTGCTCGCCGTGAAGGGCGAGGCCGCCACGCTCGAATGGCTCAAGGGTCTCAAGACCAACTCGCAGATCTTCGACGACGACGAAGGCGTGGTCGCTGCCGTGAATCGCGGCGCGGTCGCCACCGGCATCATCAACAACTACTACTGGGACCGCCTGCACGCGCAGATCGGCGACAAGAAGACGCAAAGCGCCGTCGCGCACTTCGCCGATGGCGACGTGGGCGCGCTCGTCAATGTTTCGGGTGCCGCCGTGATGAAGTCCGCGCACAATGTGGACGGGGCACAGAAGTTCCTCGCCTACCTCGTGAGCGAGCGCGCGCAGAAGCTGATGGCGCAGGACCACATCAGCTACGAGTACCCGCTGCGTCCCGGCGTGGCGAGCGACCCCATCAACAAGCCGTTCGAGCAGCTGAAGCCGCCCGCGCTGACCATCCAGCAGCTCGGCGACGACAGCCAGGCGGGCAAGCTGCTGCGTCAGGCTGGCCTGCTGTAATCGTCATGGAGTACGAAGCAATATCGTGAGCGAAGCAGTGACGACGGCGCAAGCCGTGCCAAAGTCTCATCAAGTCGATGTCGCGGGGGTCCCGCCCCTGCGCGCGCGGCGGCGTGCGCCGCGAGCGCTCTTCGCCGCCGCCGCGCTCGGCCCGCTGCTGGTGCTGCTGCCGCTCGCGCTGACGTTCTGGCGCGCGCTGTCCTTTGGTCTGGCCGACGCCGCCGAACTGATCTTCCGGCCGCTGGTTGGCGAGTTGCTCGTCAACACGCTCTCGATTACCGTTTCGGCCACGCTCGCCTGTGCTGTGCTCGGCACCGCGGTGGCGTGGCTCGTCGAGCGTACTGACGTGCCGGGGCGGCGCGCCTGGGCGCTCCTCGCCGCCGCGCCGCTCGCCATGCCCGCGTTCGTCACGAGCTACGCGTGGGTCTCGCTGAGCCTCGATTTGCAGGACTTCCTCGGCGCGTTCATCGTCATCACGACGGCCTACTTCCCGCTCGTCTATTTGCCCGTGGCCGCCGCGCTGCGCGGCCTCGATCCCGCACTCGAAGAATCGGCGCGCGCGCTCGGCTGCAACCGCTGGGCTGTTTTCGTGCGCGTCGTGCTGCCGCAACTGCGTCCCGCGCTGTTCGGCTCGATGCTGCTCGTCGCGCTTGGCGTGCTCTCCGAATTCGGCGCATTCACACTGCTGCGCTTTCGCACGTTCACCACCGAAATCTACGCGGAATACCGCACGAGCTTCGATGGCGGCGGCGCCTCGCTGCTGGCCTGCGTGCTGATCCTGCTCTGCCTCGTGTGCCTCGTGCTCGAGTTCCGCGTGCGCGGACGCGCGCGCTACGAGCGCGTGGATCGCGGCGCGCGCCGCGTGAGCGTGCGCCATGCGCTCGGCCGCTGGCGCTGGCCTATGGCGGCGGGTTTCGTCGCGCTCAATGTGGCGACGCTAGGCGTGCCGCTCGCGATGATCGGCTACTGGCTCACGCAGCCCGGCGCCGCCGCCATCACGCCCGCCGATGTCTCGCCTGAGTTGCTGGTTTCGACCACGTTCGCCTCGCTGCGCCTCGGACTCACGGCCGCGTTTTTCACCACGCTGCTCGCGCTGCCGCTCGCGTATTTGCTCGCGCGCCATCCCGGCCGCGCCGCCACGTTTCTCGAACGCACGGCCTTCATCGCGCAGGGCGTGCCCGGTCTCGTCATTGCGCTTGCCATCGTTTCCCTCGCGGTGCGCGCGCTCGAACCGCTCTACCAGGGCACCACGCTGCTGATTACGGCGTACGCGATCCTCTGTCTGCCGCTGGCTCTCGTTAGTGTGCGCGCGGCGCTCCTGCAAGCACAGCAGCGCCTCGAAGATACGGCGCGCGCGCTCGGCCTGGGATGGTTCGCAACGTTGCGCCGCGTCGTGCTGCCGCTCGCGGGTCCCGGCCTCGGCGCGGCGGCCTCGATGGTATTCATCTCGGTGGTCACCGAACTGAACGCCACGCTGCTGCTCGCGCCCATCGGCACGCACACGCTCGCCACGCAGGTCTGGACCGACACCTCGACGCTCGCCTTCGCGGCCGCCGCGCCCTATGCCGCGCTCCTCACCGCACTTTCGCTCGCCGCTTCGGGTCTGCTGTTCGCGTTTGCGGGCCGCTCCGCGCTCGCGGGCCATGCAACGGTCAATATGCCGGTCGATACGATCAACGCGCCGCCCGACGACGCCTGAGCCTCAGTTAGCCCGAAAGTTAGCCCCAAGTTAGCCCATGAGCACACTTCGCATTTCCGGCCTGAAAAAGGCCTTCGACGGCCATCCGGTCCTGCACGGCATCGATCTTTCCGTGCGCTCGGGTTCGCTCGTCGCGCTACTCGGGCCGTCGGGCAGCGGCAAGACCACGCTGCTGCGCGTGCTGTGCGGCTTCGAACGCGCCGACGCCGGCACGATCGAGATCGACGGCCGCCGCGTCGCCGCAGACCGGCTGCATCTGCCGACCGAGCAACGTCATATCGGCTACGTGCCGCAAGAGGGTGCGCTCTTTCCGCACCTCACGGTTGCCGAGAACATCGTGTTCGGCCTGCCGCGTGCGCAGCGGCGCACGCAGCATCGCGTGGCCGAATTGCTCGAACTCGTCGGTCTTCCGGAATCCTATGCTTTGCGCGCGCCGCAACAGCTCTCGGGTGGCCAGCAGCAGCGCGTGGCGCTCGCTCGCGCGCTCGCGCCCTCGCCCGGCCTCGTGATGCTTGACGAACCATTCTCGTCGCTCGACGCCGCGCTGCGCGTCGAAACGCGCGAAGCCGTGGCGCGCGCGCTCGCCGCCGCCGGCGCGACCGCCGTGCTCGTCACGCACGACCAGGCCGAGGCGCTCTCGCTCGGCCACGAGGTCGCCGTGCTGTGGCGCGGCAAGCTGCTGCAGAGCGGGCCGCCGCAAACGCTGTATCGCCGCCCGGCCACGCGCGAACTCGCGGCCTTCATCGGCGAGGCGGTGCTACTACGGGGAACGGTGGCCAACGGGCGGGCGCATTGCGTGCTCGGCGCGCTGCCGATCCAGCCAGACCAGCATGCGGCAGAAGGCGCCGTGGATGTGCTGCTGCGCCCCGAGCAGATCGACGTGCTCCCCGAAACCGACCAGCGCGACGGCGCGCTCGAAGCGGTGGTGCAGGCCATCACCTTCCAGGGCCAGGACGCCGCGCTCACGCTGCAATTGATCGATGCGCACGCAACGGTCCGAGCGCGCGTGCCCGGCTATCGCACGCCGCGCGAAGGCGAGCGCGTGCGGCTCGCGGTGGGCGGAGAAGTGAGCGTCTATCCGCGCTGACGCGGCACCGAAAGGTCCTGCACCATCTGCTGCGCGAGGTAGTCGCAAGTCGGCCGGTTCGATTTGACACTGCGCGCCACCACGATTTCCAGTGGCTCGATCTTCGGCAGACCCTGCGCCTCGCCGAGGATCGCGAAGCGCGCCGGCACGCTGCAGCGCGTGAGCGCGACGATCGCAATGCCCGCCTCCACCGTCGCCGTCAAACCCATCAAGCTCGCACTGCTATATGCAGCGCGGTAGCGGATGTGCGCGCCGTCGAGCGCCGCCACGGTATGCGCGCGCGCCACGCTGCCATGCTCGTAGAGCCCCACCGGCAACGGCGACATGGCAAGCGGTGCGGGATCGGTGGCGGACCCCACCCAGACCATCTCCTCGGCGCGCACGAACTCGCCGCGCATCTTGCGGTCACGCGTGACGAACGCGATGTCGATCTTGTTGTCCGCCAGCATCGGCCCGAGCGCGACGCTCTGCGCACAGACGATCTCGATCTCCACATGCGGATAAAGCGTCGAGAAGCGCCGCAACACCGGTGACAGCAGCGACGCCATATAGTCGTCAGGCGCGCCGAGCACCACGCGCCCCGTCACCTCGGGCCGCACCAGCGCCGCCCACGCCTCCTCCTGCAGATCGAGCGCGCGCCGCGCATATTCGAGCAGCGTGTTGCCCGGGCGCGTGAGCGCGAGATTGCGCGTATCGCGCGTAAATAGCGTGGTGCCCAGCATCTGCTCGAGCCGCTTGACCTGCATGCTCACCGCCGCCTGCGATCGATGCACGGCCACGGCACCCTTCGTGAAGCTGCCCGCATCCGCGACGGCGGCGAAGGTGCGTAGCAAATCGATGTCGAATTCGGGGTTCATACGCTGGCTGGCCGGGTCGCGGCCTATTCATAAGCTGCGTTGATGGAATTCTTCAATTTAATTCGTTTGCCCGCGCCCCGCAACCGGCGAATACTTACCCTGTCTCCAACCCCTTTCGATCCCCCCGCTCCGGCCATGCAATCCGAACATCACGGCAACCGTCAGCAAGGCGTCTTCATGCTCGCGGGCGGCGGCCTCCTGATGGGCACGATCGGCGTGTTCGTCGAGGAGGCGCATCTCGGCGCCCTCACGCTCGTGTTCTTCCGCTGCTTTTTCGGCATGCTCGCGCTCGCCGGGTACTGCGCGTACAAGGGCTGGCTCTCGCCGCGGCAGTTCACGCGCCGCACGCTCGCGCTCGCGGTGATTTCAGGCGTGCTGATGGTCACGCAGTGGGTGGCTTTCTTCGACGCGATCCATCGCACGAGCATTGCCGTTTCGACGGTCGTGTTCCATGTGCAGCCGTTCTGGGTCGTGCTGATGGGCGCGGCGATCTTTCATGAGCGGCTCGGCGCCGACCGGCTGGGCTGGATCGGCATCGCATTCGTGGGGCTCGTGCTCGCTTCCGGCGTGCTCGCCGAAGCCCATGTGGCCGATCGCACGAGCTACATGATCGGCATTGGCGAGTCGCTGGGCGGTTCGGTGCTCTATGCAAGCGTCACACTGATCGCCAAGAGCCTGCGCAACTTTCGCCCGCATCTGCTCACGCTGACGCAATGCGTGGTGGGCTCCGTGTGCCTGCCGCTCATCGCGCCATTTTTTGCGCCGCTCGAACTCGTGCATATCTCGGCCACGCAATGGGGCTGGCTCGTGGGCATGGGGGTGCTGCACACGGGGCTATCGTACGTGCTGATCTACGGCGCGCTGCCGATGTTGACCACGCCCGTGATCGCCGTGCTGCTGTTCGTATATCCGCTCACTGCGATCGCCGTCGATGCGATCGTCTACGGTCGCGCACTGAGTGTGCCGCAGCTTGCGGGCATGGCGCTGATCGTGGCGGCGAGCCTCGGGGTCAATCTCGGCTGGCGCCTGTTGCCGCCGAGGCTCGTGAAGGCGCGGCGCTAACCAACGCGCCGCATATCGGGCTCATGAAGGCAGCGTTTGACCCTTCGTTTCCGGCGCGAACGGAATGATCAGAAGCCCGAGAACGAAGGCCAGCGCCGTGAGCGCCACCGGCACGCCGAGCGTATGCATACGCAGCACGGCCGCGCCAAGCAGGAAGTTCACGCCCGCGCCCACGAAGCGGCCAAACGACGTGCAGAACGCGAACGCCGTAGCACGCACACGCGTTTCGAACTGTTCGGGCAGCCACAGGCTGAACAGCGCGAAGTTGCCGCCGAAGAAACCCAGCACGAAGAGCAGCGCGATGAACGGCACGAGCCCGTTCTGCAGGTAGAACGCCCAGCCGAAGCTCGCCGCGATCGTCACGGCCATGCCAGCGAAATAGACGGCAAGCGTCCACCTGCGGCCGATGCGCTCGGCCATGGGCGGCAGTGCGAGACAACCCAGAATCGTGCCGATCGACAGGATGCCCGTGGCGATAGAAGCCGTGCGGATCGCCTCGGACTTGTTCGCGCCCGCCTTCGTCGCCAGCTGGATCACGGCGGACGGCTCATAAACCGCGCCTGCCCACAACCCGATGATCGCGATGGTCAGCAGCGCGCACGCCACCACGGTGCGCAGGCGGTAGACATCGCCGAAGATTTCACGCAGCGGGTGGCCGCGGTGCACATGGCTCGCCTCCGACTTCTGCCACTTGGCCGGCTCCTCCACACGCGTGAGCACGAGAATGGCCACCACCACCGGCACCGCACCCGTGAGGAACATGGCGCGCCAGCCGAAGTGCACGCCGACCGTGTAATTGAGCGCGGCCGCAATGAAGAAGCCCGCGTAGTACCCGGTCTGCAGATAGCCCGCGCCCATCTTGCGACGGTCTTCGGGCCACGATTCGGCCACGTAAGTGCCCGCGAGCGCCCACTCCCCGCCGATGCCCACGCCCGCGAGAAAGCGATAGATGCCGAGCGACCAGACGCTCTGCGCGGTAGCCGAAAGTCCCGTGAAGATCGCAAACATGAAGATAGTGCCGGCCAGCACGCGCGTGCGCCCGAAGCGGTCCGCAAGCGGCCCCCAGATGAAGGACAGCCCCCAGCCCACGAGGAAGAGCGCGAACAGGATCGAGCCGGCAAGCCCGATGTTCGCCGCACTCGCCTCATAGCCCGAGCGCGGCAGCAGCTCCGTGAGCGCGGGCGTGAGCACGAGTGCGTAGATGAACGAGTCCATCCCGTCGAGCGTCCAGCCTGCCCAGGCGCCCCAGAAACCGGCGATCTGCGACCGGTTGAGCGGTGTCTTGGTGCGAGTTCGCCGTGCGGACTCGGTGATCGAATTCATGATGCTCCTCTCTCCATTGATGCCTCGCCAGCCCACGCAGCAAGATGCGCACGCACGCCGCGAAACGCGGAAATGCAGGCCGCGGCAGTGCCGGCCCTCTTCAGGAACTCCCTGTAAGCCCCCGTTCTTCTTACCCGTCTATAGTGAATCTGGTGTTTCAGCGTTGCGGGTTTTCGAGGCTTTCGCCTTGGTCGTTTTATATATAATATTTGATCTCATGAGCGACGCAACGAATGGTTTTCCCCTGGAAGGCGCGGCAGCGCCTCGCACCAGCACCTCGCGCATGATCGCCGACGCCCTGCGCAGCGCGATCGTCGAGGGCAAGCTCGCGCCCAATGCGCCGCTGCGCCAGGACGCGATCGCGCGGCATTTCTCGGTCAGCGCGATCCCCGTGCGCGAGGCGCTGCGCCAGCTCGCGAGCGAAGGCTGGGCGAAGATCGAGGTAAACAAGGGCGCGAGCGTGGCCTCGCTCTCCGCCGACGAAGCGCGCGAGATCTACGAGATCCGCTCCGCGCTCGAAAGCCTCGCGCTCGGCCTCGCCATTCCGAATCACACGAGCGCCACGCTGCGCGAAGTGACCGCGCTGGCCGCCGCCGCGAAACGCGAACGCGATCCGTCGCTCTATGTCGCGCGCAACGAGGCCTTCCACATGAACCTCTACGCGCCCGCCGGCCGCCCGCAGCTCATGGAGATGCTCACCGCCCTGCATCGCCGCGGCGAACGCTATCTGCGCCTGAAATTCGGCTTTCCCGAATACAAGGGCGAATCCGATAGTGAGCACGCCGAAATTCTCGCCGCCGTGAAGCGCGGCGATGTGCTCACCGCGCAAAAGCTCGTGGCCGAGCACCTGCTCGGCACGGGCGAACTCATCTACCGTTTCCTGACCGAGCGCGCCGCGCTGCCTGCAGTGGCAACTTCAGTGCCACCTTCGGTGCAAACCGCCGCCGCAAAACCGCGCGCCGCCTCTTCCCGCTCACGGAGCCGAACTGCCGATGAAGCCTCAAGCTGATACGCCAACCTCGCCTGACCTCGCGCCGCGTTCGTGGACCACGCGCCGCGACGACAAGGCCCGCCGCCTCGCCGCCGTGTCGGGCTGGCTCGAAGACGGCGTCCTGCCCGCCTCGCGCATGACCGATGCGCTCGAACTGCTGATCCGCCCGGGCGACCGCGTCGCGCTCGAAGGCGACAACCAGAAGCAGGCCGACTTCCTCTCGCGCTCGCTGGCCAAGGCCGATCCGGCCAAGGTCAACAACGTTCACCTGCTCATTTCGAGCATCAGCCGCCCCGAGCATCTGACGCTGTTCGAGCGCGGCATCGCGCACCGCGTGGACTTCGCGTTCGCGGGGCCGCAGAGCCTGCGCGTCGCGCAACTGCTCGAAGACGGCCAGCTCGAAGTGGGCGCGATCCATACCTATGTCGAGCTGTACGCACGCATGTTCGTCGACCTGATTCCCCAGGTCGCGCTGCTGTGCGCGGAGAAAGCCGACCGCCACGGCAATCTCTACACCGGCCCGAACACCGAAGACACGCCGACCATCGCCGAGGCCGCCGCGTTCAGCCAGGGCATCGTGATCGTTCAGGTCAACGAAATTGTCGATGAACTGCCGCGCGTGGACATTCCCGGCTCGTGGGTCGACGTGGTCGTGCAGGCCGACCGCCCGTTCGCGGTCGAGCCGCTCTTTACGCGCGATCCGCGCCACATCGGCGACTTGCAGGTGCTCACCGCGATGATGGTCATCAAGGGCATTTACGCGCCCTATGGAATCGCCGCGCTCAATCACGGTATCGGCTTCGACACCGCCGCGATCGAATTGCTGCTCCCCACGTACGGCGAATCGCTGGGCCTCAGGGGCAAGATCTGCCGCAACTGGACGCTCAATCCGCACCCCACGCTGATTCCCGCCATCGAATCGGGCTGGGTGGAAAGCGTGCATTGCTTCGGCAGCGAAGTGGGCATGGAAGCCTATATCGCCGCGCGGCCCGATGTGTTCTTCACGGGCAGCGACGGCAGCCTGCGCTCGAACCGCGTGCTGTGCCAGCTCGCGGGGCAATACGCCGTGGATCTCTTCATCGGCTCGACGCTGCAGATCGACGCGGACGCGAATTCGTCCACCGTCACGCGCGGCCGGCTCGCGGGCTTTGGCGGCGCGCCGAACATGGGCCACGATCCGCGTGGTCGGCGCCATGCGAGCGAAGCATGGCTCAAGCTGCTCAAGGACAACGGCCCGGTTTCGCGCGGCCACAAGCTCGTTGTGCAACTGGCGGAAACGTGGAAGAAAGGCGGCGAGCCGACCTTCGTCGACGAACTCGACGCCATCGCCGTGGGCCAGAAGAGCGGCATGCCTGTCGCGCCCGTGATGATCTATGGCGACGACGTGAGCCATGTCGTGACCGAAGAAGGCATTGCGCACCTGCATCGCGCAGAGGGCATCGACGAGCGCCGCGCCGCGCTCGCGGCCGTGGCGGGCGTGACGCCGATCGGCCTGCGCGCCCAGCAGCTGAAAACCGACGAACTGCGCCGCCGCGGCATCGTGCAGTTCCCCGAGGATCTCGGCATTTTGCGCGGCGAGGCCAAGCGCTCGCTGCTCGCGGCACGCAGCATCGACGATCTGGTGACGTGGTCGGGCGGGCTCTATACGCCGCCGGCCCGATTCCGTAGCTGGTAAGCGCGATGCGTACGCTTCCTCTTACGGTGCTTGCCGAGGGCTCGGCGGGTCTCGCGCGGCGGCTCCCGTGCGCCAGCGACTCGCGGCCGTCCTCCTGCGACGCGCAGCTCGCCCGCTTCGCCCGCGACGCGCTGATCGAAGAGGCGCGCCTCACGCCCAAGCCCGCGCTCGTGGACGCACGCGGTAGCGGCGCACACAGCGATCTCGATCTCGCGACGATGCTGCGCTCGGCGCATGCGCTCGAACCCACGTTCGAAGCGCTCGCGCGCGCTTCGCGCCGGGCCGCGCCCGGCACCGCGCTGCGCACCGATCTCGCACGCATCGGCCGTGCCGGCGAAGCCGCGATGATGCGCGCGACGCAAGGCAGCAACGCGCATCGCGGCGCGATCTGGATTGTCGGTCTGCTGGTGGCGGGCGCGGCGATCGTGCATACGCCGCAAAGCAGCGACAGCGAATTTGCCCACGCGGCGCACATCTGTGAAACGGCTGCGCAGATCGCGCGCTTCGACGACCTGCTCGCGCAGCCCGTGCAAAGCAACGGCGAGCGCGTGCGTCAGCGCTACAACGTAGGCGGTGCGCGCAGCGAAGCGCAAGAGGGTTTTCCGCATGTCGTGCGCGTGGGCCTGCCCGCACTGCACGCCGCGCGCGCGCGAGGCCACGACGAAGCCCACGCGCGCGTGGACGCCTTGCTCGCGATCATGGCCTCGCTCGACGACACCTGCGTGCTGCATCGCGCGGGGCTCGCCGGGCGCGAGGCCGCTCGAGCGGGCGCGCAGCGCGTACGGGACGCGGGCGGCCTTGCCACGCAAGCCGGCCGCGCCGCGTTCGATGCGCTCGAACGCGCGTTGCTCGCACTCAACGCATCGCCGGGTGGCGCGGCCGATCTGCTTGCCGCGACGCTTTTCATCGACAGACTGGTTCAGCACCGCATGGGCGGGAGGACGGTTTCATGGAACAACTGACATTCGACTATCCGGCGCAACGCGCCGTGACGACGCGCGCCCACGTGGGCGTGGTGGGCTCGGGCGATCTCGAAGTGCTGCTGCAGCCCGCGAGCGACATGCAGGCACGCGTGGTCGTGCATACGAGCGTGGACGGCTATAGCCACATCTGGAAGAGCGTGCTCGACCGCTTCTTCACGCGCTACGACGGCGCGGCGCTCATCGAGATCAACGACTTCGGCGCCACGCCCGGCGTGGTGGCGCTCCGTCTCGCGGAAGCCGTGGAAGCCGCGCAGGAGACGCAGTCATGAGCAGCACGAATCAACCGATGCCCGGCGCGCTGCTGCGCGAGAGCTTCATCGAATTGAGCGCGCGCGAACGCGCGGCCGCCGTGCTGGACGCGGGCACGTTCCGCGAACTTCTTGGGCCCTTCGACCGTATCGAATCGCCGTGGCTGCCGTTGCAGGGCATCGTCTGCCAGGCCGACGACGGCGCAGTGATCGCGCGCGGCACCATCGACGGGCAGCCCGCTGTCATAGCCGCGATCGAATCGGCATTCCAGGGCGGCAGCATCGGCGAAGTGTCGGGCAGCAAGATCGCCGCCGCACTCGAACTGGCGTTCGCCGACTGCGAGCGCGGCAAGATCGTGCGGCCCGTCATCCTGTTCGAAACCGGTGGCGTGCGTTTGCAGGAGGCCAATCTCGGCCTCGCTGTGATTGCGGAGATCCAGTCGGCCATCGTAGCGTTGCGCGCGCATGTGCCCGTGGTCGGCGTGATCGCGGGCATGGTGGGTTGTTTTGGCGGCATGTCGCTCGCGGCGGCCCTGTGTTCGACGCTCGTGATGACGAAGCAAGGCCGCCTCGGCATGAATGGCCCTGAGGTGATCGAGCAGGAAGCCGGCATCGAGGAACTCGATTCGAGCGATCGCCGTCAGGTGTGGCAATTGATCGGCGGCGAGCAGCGCGCGCAAACAGGTTTCGCCGATGCGCTCGTCGAAGACGCCGTGGACGACGTGCGCGCCGCCGTGCGCGCGGCGTTTGCACAAGGCGCGCCCCACACGCCGCGCTCGGCGGATGTGGATGCCACGCTCGCGAAACTCGCGCAGATCGATCCCGCCAGCGTCACCCCAGAAACGATGCGTGCGGTGTTCACCGCTTCGCCCCTGAACCTGCGCGGAGAAAACGCATGAACGACACGACGACGAGCCGCGGCGTACGCTGGCTGCGCGCCCTCGCGGGCGTAGACACACAAGGCGCGTGCGTGCAATATGCCGACGCGCCGCTCGACGACGAGACCGCGCGCTTCATCACTGTCGCACCCGATCCCGCGAACCGCTTTCCGCGTGCGCGCGACAACGTGGTGGGCCTCGAACAGGGCTGGCGTCTCGCGAAGGCGGTGCGCGAAGCGATTGCCGAGGACGCCGCGAGCGGCAAGCGCCGCCCCATCATTGCGATCGTCGATGTGAAGAGCCAGGCCTACGGCTATCGCGAGGAAATGCTCGGCATTCACCTCGCCTGCGCCTCGGCCGTGGACGCCTACGCGAGCGCGCGGCTCGCGGGGCATCCCGTAGTGGCGCTGATCGTCGGGCCCGCCATGTCGGGCGCGTTCCTCGCGCACGGCTATCAGGCCAACCGCATCGTCGCGCTCGACGCGCCCGGCACGATGGTCCACGCCATGGGCAAGGAAGCGGCGGCGCGGGTCACGCGGCGCAGCGTCGAGGACCTCGACGAGTTGGGCGAAAAGATCGTGCCGATGTCGTATTCGATGGCTCCGTTCGCGAAGCTCGGTCTGCTCGACGAACTGATCGAAGGCGTCGATGCCGACGCGCCGAGCGATGCGCAGATTGCACGCGTGCGCGATGTGCTCGCACAGAGGGTGCGGGAAGCACGCGGCGACAAGAGCGGCCTCGCGCATCGTCTGCAAGGCGCGTCGGCGCAGCGTACGCGTGCGGCATCGATCGAGGTGCGCAAGCGTCTGGCGCAACAGTGGGACGCTAGCTGATGCGCGTGTGCGCCGCCCCGCCGTTCGCTGCCGATGCGCCGCGCGTGGACGACTCGCGCTGGCGCGCGCACGACCTGCTGCGCATCGCGCGCCACACCCCATCAGGCGACGAGCCGGATTGGGTACGCGGCGCGCTTGCGCGCGCGCCCTGGGTGGTCGTGCGGCGCACGTGCGCGGCGGCGGGTTTCGTGGCTGTGGGCGTGCGCGGCAGCGTACGTTCGGAGCGCTTCGGCACCTGGCTCAATACTGAGGATATCGAATCATCTGCCAGTCCGGAGGATCTGCTCGGCGTTGAGCCGCTTCGCGCACGCCGCGCACTGCCTGCGTTCATCGCGCTTGCTACCCTGCGCACGGGCGCCTCGCCATTGCGCAGTTACGTTTGGGGGCCAACGGGCAGCGCCGGCTTCGAGCTCGCCACGGGCGTACCCACCCTCACCGCATCGAGCGATCTCGACATCCTGATTCGCCTGCCGCAACGCGTCTCACGCGCGGCGATCGAGTCGCTTGCGCAGACGCTCGCGCAAGCCGCCAGCCGCGCAGGCACACGCATCGACGCGCAACTCGAAACGCCCGCAGGCGGTGTCGCGCTCGCCGAACTCGCGGCGCCCAAGCCGCGCGTGCTGGCACGCGCTTCCAGCGGCGCGCGACTCGTCGCCGACCCGTGGCAAGCCGCATGACGCTCGCCCTGCTCTTTCCGGGTCAGGGCGCGCAAAACGCCGGCTTCCTCCACAGGCTGCCGCAACACGACGCCGTGCGGGCGACGCTCGACGAGGCGTCGGCGGCACTCGGCTTCGACGTCCTCACCCTCGATAGCGACGACGCCTTACGCTCCACGATTGCCGTTCAGATCGGCCTCGTGGTCGCGGGCGTGGCCGTGGCGCGTGCGCTCGCGCACGAAGGACTCGCGCCGCAATTCAGCGCAGGGCTTTCCGTGGGCGCCTATGCGGCCGCGGTAAGCTGCGAGGCGCTGGCGTTTGGCGACGCACTGCGGATGGTGCGCAAACGCGCCGAGTTGATGGAAAACGCGTGGCCCTCGGGCTATGGCCTCGCGGCCGTCGCGGGGCTGAGCGAAACGCAGGTCGAAACGCTCGCCGATGCGCATGCGAGCGAAGGCGGCGAGCGAGTGTACGTGGCGAACGTCAACGCGCCGCGCCAGATCGTCGTGGCCGGCGCCGACGGCGCGCTCGAAGCCTTTGCGGCCCGCGCGCTCGAAGCTGGTGCGCGCAAGGCACAACGGCTCGCAGTGGCCGTTCCTTCGCATTGCGAACTATTAGCCGATGCCGCCGATGCGCTCACCGAGTGGGCGCGCGACATACCGTTTCGTACGCCGCGCAGCGTCTACGTCGACAATCGCGGCGGCCGGCCCCTCTACACCGCCGACGCCGTCCGCGCCGATCTCGCCACCAATATGCGCTACACGGTGCGCTGGTACGACGCGCTCACCGTCATGATCGAGTCGGGCGCAAGCGTGCTGGTCGAAGCGCCGCCCGGCCAGGTGCTCACGGACATCGCGCGCGAGCACTATTCCGAGGTGAGCGCGCTCGCGGGCTCGAGTTTGCCGCTGGAGCGTCTCGTCGCAATCGTGCGGCGCCGGCTCGGCCAGGACGGCTGATCGCTGCGCAAATGCCGAGTTGGCGTTTATGCGCATAAATTCTTATTTTATTTTTAGTGCGCAGCCACTCGCGCGAGCGTAGTCCGCGCACTGAACATCGGCGATTTAATACCCTTCCACAGCGATCTAGACGTCTATTTCCGCAAACCCGGCGTGACCACGCGAAACGTGAGGTTCACGCGTTCGCCGCTCACGGCGGGCTCCTTCGGCACGCGATGCCGCCATTGCGCCTGGGTCTTGGCCTGCATCACGAGCAGGCTGCCACTCGTCATCTGAAAAGAACGCACCACGCCCGTCGCGTTGTGGCGCAAGTCGAAGCGCCGCGTCGCACCGAGGCTCAGCGAGGCAATCACCGGCTCGGGGCCGAGTTCGGGTTCGTGGTCCGCGTGCCAGCCCATGCTGTCCGTTCCCGTGCGGTAA
This sequence comes from Paraburkholderia sp. BR10141, assembly GCF_056155635.1. NCBI lineage: Bacteria > Pseudomonadati > Pseudomonadota > Betaproteobacteria > Burkholderiales > Burkholderiaceae > Paraburkholderia > Paraburkholderia sp. BR10141. The sequence continues at coordinate 47,877 of NZ_JBMIQH010000040.1, forward strand.
CGGTTGAGCAGCACGCTGTTGAAGCGAACGCCGCAAAGCGCAGAGATGGCGTCGCGCAGCTCGGCTACCTGGCTCGTCCACGGCTGCGGGATGTTTCGGATGCCTGAATAGACGTACACCGCGCCTTCGTCGCCCTGCCAGGCCGTGAGGCGCGGCTGGTCCACCCAGCCGCCGGGCGTGCGAATACGTTCCTGGCGCCAGTCGGCCTCGGCGATGATGCGCGCGAGCGCGTCGGCGGCCGCCTCTGGCGCGAGCCATGCCGGATGCCATGCCACGTCAGGGGCAGGCGTATCGTCGAAAAGATCGAACATCGGGAGTGCTTCTATCGAGCGAGAAAGCACACAGTTTCGCATGGCGCGGACCCGGCCGCCGCCCGCCCTCGCCTCCCGCAGGATTGCGAATCAACAGAAACGACAAACAGGCGATTCAGGTGAGCAGTGCGATGTAGAACACCGCCGCGCCGATGAGCGCGCCGACGAAGCAGAAGCCTTCGGCGGGTTCGTCGGTGGTGCGGGATCGCAGCCAGGCGCCCAGCACGCCGAACATGCCCGCAATACCGAGCGCGACGAACACCATCACGACATCGAACAACGCGCTTCGGCCAATTTCGAGAATGTCGATGTTCTTGACCGCGATATACAGCGCGATGGCCATGATCGACAGAACGACCATCGGCAGCATGACATGGCTGCCCTCGTGCCCGACGTGACGACCATGCAAACCCTCATGCAGCCCATGTGCGACCGGCCGGATTCCTTTCATGATCCGTCTCCCCCAGAGCGCCCGAAACCACGCGGGCCTCATTTCGAGCATAGTCCATCGCAAGGGCCGATTCAATGGACGTTTAATAGAGTGCGCTCGGCCCCAACGAGAACATAGTGCGACGGGTGCGATCGCGCTGGCAATCCAGGGAAATGCCGCACTGCCACAGTCGGGGGGCGGGAAAGCGTCAAGGCCCACGCATACACGCATGCATGTATGTCGATGCACGAGAGGTAAAGCCGTCGATGATGCATCGCGGCGCGCAAACCCCAATCCGCCGCCATCTATCGGCACGAAGTCTGCTGCGCCGGTAAAATGCAACGCAGCCTACCTCTACTGCCCGGTCGGCCGGGTTTCGACCGGGCCTCGATGGTTGGGCTTTGCTGCAGCGCGCCGAGCCCGGCACGCCAGCCCACGCCGGTCCGCTCCCATCCGTTCGCGCCGCCATGCCCCGACTCTCCTTTCTGGTCCGCTTCATCGCCATCGGCGTGCTGCTGCATGTTTATGTCGGCTTTCGCCTGATTCCCGACCTGAGCGTGCCAGCCGCCGGCAAGTGGCTCGCCGTGCTGTGGCTCGTGCTCTCGGTGCTGTTCATCCCGCCCGGCATGCTCGCGCGGCGCTTCAAGCGCCAGCCGCTCGGCGACCGCCTCGCCTGGATCGGCATGCTCGCCATGGGCTTCTTCTCGTCGCTGCTCATGCTGACGATCGCGCGCGACATCGTGCTCGCCTCGGCCATGACCGTGGAGGCACTGTGGCCCAAAGCCATCGATCTCGCCGGCTGGCGCACCGTGAGCGCCGCCGCGGTGATCGCGCTTGCGTTCCTCTCCTCCGGGTTCGGCTTCTTCAACGCGCGGCGGCGCGCGCGCGTGCGCAACGTCGAGGTTCCGATTCGCGGCCTGCCCGCCGCGCTCGACGGCTTCACGATCGTGCAACTGAGCGACATCCACGTCGGCCCGACGATCAAGCACGGCTACGTCGACGCCATCGTGCGCGCCGTGAACCAGCTCGACGCCGACGTGGTCGCTATCACGGGCGACGTGGTGGACGGCAGCGTGGCGCATCTCGCCGCGCACACCGCGCCGCTCGGCAAGCTCAACGCGCATCATGGCGTGTATCTCGTGACCGGCAACCACGAGTACTACTCGGGCGCGGACGCCTGGATTGCCGAGTTCCGCCGCATCGGCCTCACGGTGCTGATGAACCAGCATGTGGTGATCGAGCATGGCGGCGCGCGGCTCGTGCTGGCCGGCGTGACCGACTACACGGGCGGCCAGTTCGATCCCGCGCACCGCAGCGATCCGGCCGAAGCGCTGCGCGGCGCGCCCGCCGACGTCAACACGCGCGTGCTGCTCGCGCACCAGCCGCGCACGGCCCACGCCGCCGTCGATGCGGGCTTCACGCTGCAACTCTCCGGCCATACGCACGGCGGCCAGATTTTCCCGTGGAATTTTCTCGTGCGGCTGCAGCAGCCGTTCACTGCGGGCCTCGAAAAGCTCGGCAGCCTGTGGGTCTACACGAGCCGCGGCACGGGCTACTGGGGGCCGCCCAAGCGCCTTGGCGCGCCTTCGGAAATCACGCGCGTGCGGCTGGTGGGCGCACAGTGAACCCCTGGGCGCGCTGCGCCCGACGGCCCGCGCGGCCTTGCCGGTATCATCGGACGATGCCGCCGTTCGTCCGCCTGCCGCTTTAACTGGAATCCATCGCACATGGAAGGCAACAAGCAGCTTCACCAGACATCGTTCTATTTGCTGTTGTTCACGGTGTCCATCGCGCTTTGCTTCATCCTCGCGCCGTTCTTCAGCACGGTGCTCTGGGGCGCCATACTTGCATTGATCTTCCAGCCCGTGCAGCGCCGGCTCGTTGCCCGGCTCGGGCGGCGGCGCAATATCGCCGCGCTCATTACGCTCACCATCTGCCTCGTCATCGTGATCTTTCCGCTCACGCTGGTGACGGCCACGCTGGTGCAGCAGGTCGCCTTGGCCTATCAGGGGGTGCGAAGCGGCAGCCTCGACTTCGGCGCCTACTTCACGCAGATCGTCCATGCCATGCCCGAGTCGATTCAGAACCTGTTAGCGCGCTACGACCTCATGGATCTGCCCGGGCTGCAGCAGCGCCTTTCGGCGGGCGCCGCAGAGATCAGCCAGTTCGTCGCCACGCGTGCTTTCTCCTTCGGGCAGAACACGCTGCAATTTCTGGTGAGTTTCGGCGTGATGCTCTATCTGTTCTTTTTCCTCGTGCGCGACGGCCGCGAAATTTCGCGGCTCGTGCGCGACGCCATTCCGCTCGACGAGCAGCACAAGCTGCATCTCATGCGCAAGTTCACGACGGTGATCCGCGCAACGGTGAAGGGCAACGTGGCCGTGGCGGTCGTGCAGGGCGGCCTGGGCGGTATCGCGCTCTGGGTGCTCGGCATTCAGGGGGCGCTGCTGTGGGGCTTCGTGATGATGCTGCTCTCGCTGTTGCCCGCCGTGGGCGCGGCGCTCGTGTGGGGGCCCATTGCGATCTACTTCCTTTCCACGGGCGCGGTGGCGAAGGGCGTCGGGCTGATCGTCTTCGGCTCCGTCGTGATCGGCACCGTCGACAACGTGCTGCGCCCCGTGCTCGTGGGCAAGGACACGCGCCTGCCTGACTGGGTCGTGCTGATCTCGACGCTCGGCGGCATTTCGCTCATCGGCATCAACGGCTTCGTGATCGGGCCGCTCGTCGCCGCGCTTTTCATCAGCTGCTGGGACCTGCTGCGCAAGGACCAGCACAACATCGAAAACGAAAGCACGCCCGTGGAAGACGAGCCCGTCTAAGCGCGGCTTTCGGGCAGCATTAGGGCTGCGCTATGGCGAAACGTGCAGCGGCACGCCGGCGCGGCCCTGGCGTGCAACACCGGCAACAGGCGCTTCGGGCGCTTCGGCGCCGTCCACGGCAACCGAAAAACCGAACGTGTTGATGCCGTCCGCGCTGCGCACGAACACCGTGCCGCCGTGCATTTCCGCCACGGCCTTGACGATCGACAGCCCGAGCCCGTGATTCTCGTGGCTGTTCGAGCGCGCCTCCTGAATGCGGTAGAAGCGGTCGAAAATATGCTCGCGCGTGACCGGATCGAGCGGCTCGCCGGGGTTCGACACGGCGATCTCGACGTGACCGTTCTGCGGCGCGACCGTCGCGCGCAACGTCGTACCGGGCTGCGAATGCTGGATCGCGTTGACGAACAGATTGCTCACGGCGCGGCCGATCAGCGATGTATTCACCCAAGCCCGCGCATCGCCCTGCACTTCCACGCGCAGCTGTGCCTCTTCCAGCGGCATCTCCAGAAAATCGAGCATGCGTTCGATCTCCGAGCGCAACGACACTTCCGTGAGGTCGGTCGCGCGTTCGCCGCGATCGCTGCGCGAGAGGAACAGCATGTCGTTCACGATCACGCGCAATCGTTCGAATTCCTCAAGATTCGATTGCAGCGTCTGTTGCAGCTGTTCGACCGAACGGTCGCGCGTGAGTGCCACCTGGGTCTGGCCAATCAGGATGCTCACCGGCGTGCGCAACTCGTGCGCCACATCGGCGTTGAATGATTCGAGCCGCTCGTAGGCCTTGTCGAGACGCTCCAGCGCGCCATTGAACGATGTGGCGAGTTCGTGCAACTCCTCGGGCAGTTCGTCCGAGTGCAGACGCTGGCGCCGGTTCGACGGGCTCAACTGCGAGGCCTCGCGCGAGAGGCGCGTGAGCGGGGCGAGTCCGAAGCGCGTCACCGCGCGGCTCAGCAGCGCGACTGCAATGGTGGACAGCGCGATCAGCACGCCGAGCGCAATGCCGAAGCGCCGCAGCATGCCTTCGGTGCGCACGCAGTCGCTGCCGACCACGAGTTTCACCTGAGGCCGGTCGCCGCTCGCGGGTACGATAAAGGTCGTCGTGATGATGTCGTAGCTGCAGCCGGGTGGGCGCACGAGCAGATGATTCGGGCCGACGTCGCCGGTGACCTTGCCGACGATGGGCGTACCGAAACGAAAGCGCGGATCGGGGCCTTCGACGTAGTAATGCATGCGGCTGTCAGCAGGCGAGAGGTCGCGCAGCTTTTCCTGCACGAAGGCCCACTTCTGCACGTCCGGTGCGTGCGAAACGATCAGGCTCGCAATGCGCGCACGCGTGTCGAGCGTTTCGCGCAATTCGTTGAAGAGTTGACGCTGCATCAGGAAGAAGAGGCCCGCGCCCGTGAGCGTGAACACGATGAGCGACACCGCTGCGAACATCGCCGACAGCCGCAGCGAGATCGAGCGTTTCATGACGTCTGGCCTCCTTCCTCGCGTACTTCGAGCACGTAGCCCATGCCTCGTATGGTGTGCAGCAGCTTTGCCGCGTGCGGGCCGTCGAGCTTGGCGCGCAGCCGCTTGATCGCCGTTTCCACCACGTTCGCATTGCTTTCGAAATTCACGTCCCAGACCAGCTCGGTGATGAGCGTCTTGGAGAGAATCTCGCCGCGCCGCCGCGCGAGCACCGAAAGCAACTGGAATTCCTTCGCCGTGAGATCGAGGCGCACACCGTCACGCGTCGCGCGGCGGCTGATGAGATCCACCTGGAGATCGCCCACCGAGATCAGCGTGGATTCCTGCGTGCGTGCGCGCCGCGTGAGCGCGCGCAGCCGCTCGACGAGCTCGAGGAACGAGAACGGCTTGGTGAGATAGTCGTCGGCGCCGTCGCGCAGACCGTGCACACGGTCGTCCACGCGGTCGCGCGCCGTCAGCATGATGACCGGCGTGTCCTTCTTCGTGCGCACGGCGCGCAGTACGCCGAAGCCGTCGAGCTTCGGCAGCATGACGTCGAGCACGATCACGTCGAAGTCGTACTCCGTGGCCATCCACGCGCCTTCCTCGCCGTCCATGGCGACATCCACGACCCAGCCCTGCTCCGTGAGTCCGCTACGCAAGTAGTCGACGACCTTGCGCTCGTCTTCGATTACCAATACTTTCATGCCCGCCCTCCTCTTCGCGCGCTGCCCTGGCGGTGCCGGCCGACGCGGCCCGCGACCGCCGTTGCGCGCTTTTATATACCCTGGTGCCGGGCCCGCTCAAGCCCTCTTGTAGCTCTCGTATGCCCCGTTTTCAGCCCTTGCGTGCGACTCAGCTTCTGCCCTCGGCCTTCGGCACTTCGCGGCACGTGCCCGCGCTGCAGGCCAGCTCGCGGTCGTCGGCGCTCCAGCCACCGCCCAGCGCCTTCGCGAGAAAGACCACCGTGGCGACCTGCTGGCCGTGAATCTGCACTTCCTGGCGCTCGCTGGCAAGCAACTGCTGCTCCGCGTTGAGCACGTCGATGAACGCGACGAGGCCGCCCTGATAGCGGTCGTTGGCGAGTTCGAACGACTTGCGTGCGTCGTCCACGGCCGACTGACCGTCGGTCGAGGCACGTTCCAGCACCGAAAGGCCCGTTACCGCATTTTGCACCTCCTGGAACGCGGTGAGCACGGTCTGACGATAAGACGCCTGCGCCGACTCGTAGCCCGCTTGGGCGAAATCCACGCCCGCCGCGCGCTTGCCGCCGTCGAACAGCACCTCGCTGGCCGTCGCGCCCACCGACCACATCAGGCTCGGCACGGAGAAAAGGCCGCCAAAACGCGTCGATTCCCAGCCGAAAGTGGGCGAAAGGGTGATGTCCGGAAAGTACGCGGAACGTGCCACGCCGATCTGCGCATTGGCCGCGGCCATCGCCCGCTCGGCCGAGGCCACGTCGGGCCGCCGCTGCAACAGCTCGCTCGGCAGCCCGGTGGGAAGCGCCGGCACCGGCAGCGGCGTCACCTTCTGCGCGATCGTGAATTCGGGCGCGGGCTTGCCGACCAGCACGGCAATGGCGTTCTGCTCCTGCTGTCGCTGGTTTTCGAGCAGATGCACCTGAGTTTGCGTCGCCGCAAGCTGGGCCTTTTGCTGCAGCAGTTCGAGACCAGAAACCGCGCCGAGATCGTGCTGCGCGGTCACGAAATCGAGCGCCTTTTGCTGCAGTTGCGCCGAGCGGTTCACCACGTCGATCTCGTTGTCGAGTTCGCGCATGGCGAAATAGTCGGTGGCGAGTTCGGCGCTGAGCACGAGGCGCGCGTTGGCGAGATCGTCGCCGGCCTGCTGCGTCGACGCCTGCGCCGACTCCACCATGCGCCGGATGCGTCCGAACAGATCCAGCTCGTAACTCACGGTCGCGCCGACGGTGACCTGGTTCTGCACGGTCGACGTGTTGGGCGTCGCGTAGTTCGTGAGCGGCCGGTTCGCCGAAATGCGCTCGCGCGCGAGGCCCGCGTCGAGCCCGACCTGCGGGCTTTGCTGCGAGGACACCGAAGCGAGCGTCGCGCGTGCCTGCGCGTAGTGCGCGGCGGCCACGCGCAGCGTCTGGTTCTCGGCGAGCGCCGCGGTTTCCAGAGTGTCGAGTTCGGCGTTGTCGAATGCCTTCCACCACTGCGGATCGAGCGGCGCATGCGAAGGCTGCGCCGCGTGCCAGTATGAATCGGCGGAATCGACGCGCCAGGCCGAGGGGCTTTGCGTTTGCGGCGCGTGATAGTCGGGGCCCACGGTGCAAGCCGCGAGACCGAGCGCGCCGAGCGCCGTGACATAAGCGAGCGGCAGTTGCCGCGTGTTATTCCGCATCGTCACGTCGCGCTCCGCCTGGCGGCCTCGTGCGCCGCTTCGGTCTTGTTCGGCGCGACCACGACGACGCTGTCGCCATCCGCGATCGAGTCACTCGGGTTGAGCACGACGCGATCGGTCGGCGCGAGCCCGCGGCTGATTTCGAGCGTCTGCCCGAGGTCCTGCGCGATTTCCACCGGCTTGAGCTTGATCTTGCCATCCGCATCGACGACTGCAAGACGCGGACCTTCCGAGCGGAACAGCAGCGTGTTGCCCGGCACCGTGAGCAGGCCCTTCGCGTCGGTCTGCAAGGCGGCCTGCACGTACGCGCCGGGCAGCAGCTTGCCGTCATGGTTGGGCAGCGAGATTTCGGCCTGCAGCGTGCGCGTGGCCACGTTGATGGCCTGCGCCGTGCGCGTGACGGTGCCGTCGAACGTCAGGCCCGGCAGCTCCTGTTCGGTCACGCTCACGTGCTGGCCGACCGCCACCTGCTGCGCATAGGTCTGCGGCACGTCGAGGTAGAGGCGCAGCGGGTCGGACTGCGCAATCGAAAAGAGCGCATGACCCGCCCCGCCGTTGCCCGCGTTCACGAGGTCGCCGATATCGACGTTGCGCTGCGTGATGATGCCCGTGATCGGTGCGACGATGCGCTGGAACGACTTCATCTCCGTGAGGCGGCGCACGTTCGCATTGGCGGCGGCGAGATTCGCCTGGTCGGTGTTGAAGGCGCCCTGGCGGTCGTCGAGTTCCTGCTGCGAGACCGCATCGCGCTGGCGCAATTGCTGCGCCCGATCGAACGATGTCTTTGCGAGAGCGAGCGTCGAGGCGGCCTGATCGCGCTGCGCCTGCGCCTGCGCGAGTTCCTGATCGATCTCGGGCGTATCGATCTCCGCGAGCAACTGCCCTTGTTGCACGTGCGCGCCGATATCGGCGTACCAGCGCCGCACGTAGCCGTTCGCACGCGAGTAGATCGGCGCTTCGACAAAGCCGCGCAGCGTTCCCGGCAGCACGATGCGGCCGTCCGCGCCCGCCGCTACCGGTTGGACGACGCTCACGTACTGCTTCGCGTTCTGCTTCGTGACATCTGCGAGATGGTGGCCGTTCATGAGGTTCGACACGATCGTGCGCGTGGCGCCCGCGGCCAGCAGCAGCGCGACCACGATCAGCGCAAAGCGTGCGCGCTTGCCCGCCTGGCCGCGCGCCGGTAGGTCCATGCCCTGCTCGCTGCCCACGGTGATGTCGAGAGATGAATGGTGGTGAGGTTCGTTCATGTCTTCGGCCAATTTGACTTAACGGGTATCGCCTCGCGTAGCCCGGCGCTGCGCCTCGCGCTCGCGTTTCGTGGCGGCGCGGTGGGCGAGCCGGGTATGCACGGTCGCAAACATCAGGGGTACGAACAATAGTGTGGAGACCGTAGCGAACAGCAGGCCGCCGATCACCGCGCGTCCGAGCGGCGCATTCTGCTCCGCGCCTTCGCCGAGGCCGAGCGCCATCGGGACCATGCCGATCATCATGGCGAACGCCGTCATCAGCACCGGGCGTATGCGGGTGGCGCCGGCTTCGAGCGCGGCGGCGAGCGGCGACGCGCCGGCGGCAAGACGCTGCCGCGCGAACGAGACCACGAGAATGCTGTTTGCGGTCGCGACGCCCACGGTCATGATCGCGCCGGTGAGCGCGGGCACGCTCAAGTGCGTGCCGGTGATGAAGAGCATCCACGCAATGCCCGCGAGCGCGGCGGGCAGCGCGCTGATGATGATGAGCGGATCGGCCCACGACTGGAAGTTCACGACGATCAGCAGATACACGAGCACCACCGCCATCGCAATGCCGACGCCCAAACCCACGTACGACGAACGCATCGTGCCGATCTGCCCACGCATGGTGATGGTCGTGCCGCGCGGCGCGTGCGCCTGCACATGCCGGATGATGTCGTTGATGTTCACGCCCACGGAGCCCAGATCGCTGCCCTCCACGCTCACGAGCAGGTCGATCACGGGACGGATGTTGTAGTGCGTGACGATGGCCGGCCCGCTATGCGGATTGAGCTGCACGAGGTTGCTCACGAGTTGCAGCGGCGCATTGGGATTCGTCGCGCGTGCGGAAACGGGCGTGCCCATCACCTCGTTCATCGAGGTCTCGCGATACTGCGGCGTTTGCACCGTGAGCGGATATTCCACGCCGTTTTGCGGGCTCACCCAGAACGCAGGAGAGGTCTGGGTGCTGCCCGAAAGCGCGATCAGCACGTCCTGCGCAACGTTTTGCGGACTCAGGTTCAACTGCTGCATACGCGTGCGGTCCATGGCGAGCGTGAGCGCGGGCTCGTCGTTACGCTGCTCGATGTGCGCATCGACAGCGCCCGGCAGTTGCCGCACCTGCTTGAGCAGCGTGCTCGCAAGCGCCATGTCCTGATTCAGGTTCGCGCCCACGACCTGCACGTCGATCGCCGCGGGCTGACCGAAGTTCAGAATCTGCGTGATGATGTCGGCGGGCTGGAAGAAGAACTCGACGCCCGGGAAGCGTTGCGGCAGCAAGGTCCGCAGCTTGTCGATATAAATGCGCGAGGGATCGTGATCGGGCTTCAGCGCGATCTGGATTTCACCGTCGAGCGTGCCAATCGTCCCCGCATTGCTATACGAGAGGTTGATGCCGCTATAGGGCAGGCCGAGATTGTCGACGATCGTTTCGAGTTGATCGGCCGGCACGACTTCGCGAACCACCTGCTCCACCTGGTCGGCCAGGCGCGCGGTTTCCTCGATGCGAAAACCCGTTGGCGCGCGCATGTGCAAACGAATATTGCCCGCATCGACCGAAGGAAAGAAGTCGCGGCCAAGAAAAAACACGAGGACGAGCGAAAGCAGGCAAAACGCGAGGAAGGTGCCGCCAAAGAATTTGCGGCGCGCGAGCAGCAGGCTCAACAGCGCGATGTAATTGGCGCGCAAGCGCTCGAACGCATGATTGAAGCGCCAGTGTATGCGCGCGAAGAGCGAGCCTTGGGCGCGCTGTGCATGCGCGGTGGGATCGTGGCCCTCGAAGAGCAGCATGGCGAGCGTCGGCACCAGCGTGCGCGAGAGGATGTACGACGCGATCATCGCGAACACCACGGCTTGCGCGAGCGGCACGAACAGAAAGCGCGCTACACCGGTGAGGAAGAACATCGGCACGAACACGATACAGATGCACAGCGTCGAGACGAGTGCGGGCACCGCGATTTCGCCCGCGCCTTCGAGAATGCCGTCGTGCAGTTTCGCGCCCAGATGCAGGTGCCGCTCGATGTTTTCGATCGTAACCGTGGCGTCGTCCACCAATATGCCGACAGCGAGCGCAAGGCCGCCGAGCGTCATGATGTTGATGGTCTCGCCAAGCGCATAGAGGGCGATGATCGACGAGAGAATCGACAGCGGGATCGACACCGCGATGATGAGCGTGCTGCGCCAGTTGCCGAGAAAGAGCAGGATCATCGCCGCGGTGAGCGCGGCCGCGATGAGCGCTTCGCGCACCACGCCCTGCACGGCGGCGGAAACGAAGACGGACTGGTCGAAGAGCGGCTTGACGACGAGGTCGGCGGGCAGCGTGTCGCGTGCCTTTGGCAGCAGGTCCTTGAGGGCGCCCACCACCTGCAGCGTCGAGGCGTCGCCGCTCTTGAGGATCGACATCAGCACGCCGCGCTGGCCGTCCTGGCGCACGACATTGGTCTGCGGCGTGAAGCCGTCGCGCACATGCGCCACGTCGCCGAGATACGTGGTCGCGCCGTTTACCGTCTGCACGGGAATGCGGTTGAGTCCGGCAAGCGTGTCGGGCGATGCATTGGTGTCCACACGATATTCGGTTTGCCCGAGCTTGGCCGTGCCCGTCGGCAAAATCAGGTTCTGCGCGTTGACGGCATTGACGATATCGGCGGGCGTGAGGCCCTTCGAAATGAGTGCGCGCGTATCGAGGTCCACGGAAATCACGCGCGTCTTGCCGCCATACGGGTAAGGCACCTGCGCGCCGGGAATCGTAATGAGCTGCGGGCGCAGGAAGTTCATCGCGACGTCGGCGAGCGCCTGCTCGCTCATCGACTTGCTGGACAGGCCGAGCTGGATCACCGGAATGCTCGAGGCCGAATAGCTGATGACGAGCGGGGGCGTCGCACCGGGCGGCATCTGCTTCACCTGCGCCTGTTCCGATGCAACGGCCTGCGCGATCGCGGTTTGCAGGCTCGCACCAGGCTGCAGGAACAGCTTGATGATCGCGATGCCGGGCAGCGACTGCGACTCGATGTGCTCGATATTGCTCACCGTGGTCGTCAAGCTGCGCTCGTTGACCGAGGTGATGCGATCGGCCATGTCCTTCGCGGAGAAGCCGTTGTACGACCAGATGATGCTGATGACCGGGATGTTGATGTTCGGCAGCACGTCGGTGGCCATCGACATGAGCACGAACGGCGTGGCCAGCACGATCAGGATAGCCATCACGATGAACGTGTACGGTCGCTTCAGCGCGAGATTGACAATCCACATGTCAGTGTTTCGGACAACTCAGGCGAGGGGTTGAGACGGCGACGCATTCATCCAGCGGGTGCCGCATCATAGGCAATGGCGGTGGCAGGTCGCTGTCGCCAATATGGCGAAATTGACAGGCAATGCGCGAGACGCGCGAAAGCGCGCGGGAACGCAGATAGATCGGCGCTGTAGCGTCGCGAAGCGCCGGAAATCCGCAGCCGCGAAACGCGCCGTAACACCCTCGCGCTTCGCGAAGACTTCTTTAACTGCTTCAGTTCACAAGACGCAGGCGCTCCAGGTCGTGCGTGTTGTGACCGCGGCCCCGACCGCTGCGCGCACGCGTGCCTCGCGGGCCCGCGTGTGCATCCATTTCGCGAAACGGCTCGTCGCAGGTGGCGAGTGCGGCCTCCTGCTCGGCAAGGACGAGCGGCACCTTCTCGCGCAGAAACTCGACGAAGGTGCGGATCTTCGCATCCAGATAGCGACGCGAAGCGTACAGCGCGTAGATGTTGAGCTTTTGCAGGGTGTGCGTGGGCAGCACGCGCACCAGCGTGCCGTCGGCGAGACCGGGCAGCGCAACCGGCACCGGCAGCGGGCCGATGCCCATGCCTTCGCGTATGGCGAGCGCAAGCGCTTCGGGATTGTTCACCTGGAACGGCGTCACGCCCGTATGCCGGAAGGTCTCGCCAAGCGGTCCCTCGGAAACCCATTGGCCGGCGGGCAGGCTCGCATCGGTCAGGTGCAGACAGGTATGCGCTTCGAGGTCATCGAACGATTGCGGCTCGCCGCGCGTGCGCAAGTACGCAGGCGAAGCGCAGAGAATGGCAGCGGTGCTGCCCAGATGCTGGGAGATCAGCGCGGAGTCCTCGAGTTCGGCGGCCACCACGACCGCGACATCGAAGCCCTCCTCGATGATGTCCGGCATCTGCTGCGCGATGGTGAGATCGACCGAGACCTCCGGCAAATGCTGCTGATAGCGCGCGATGAGCGGCATCACATAGTGCTGCCCGAAACTCGTGCCGCCGTACACGCGCAGCTTGCCCGCGGGGTTCGCGTGCGCAGCGGCGGCTTCCGCTTCGGCCTGCTCGATGTCGGCAAGAATGCGCTTGCAGCTCTGGAAGTAACGCTCGCCCGCTTCGGTCAGCGACATGCGCCGCGTGGTCCGGTTGAGAAGCCGTGTGCGTAGCCGTGACTCCAGGTCGGTGACCGCGCGCGAGACCTGCGCCGTCGTCATCGTTTCGCTCGCCGCAGCGCGCGTGAAGCTGCCGGACTCCACCACTCGCACGAAGACCCGCATATTGCGCAGCGTATCCATCAGAAACTCCCGTTCATTCGACCTGCCTTCCCATCTCCATACGAATGAGGGTAGTTTCGCCGACGAGCCGTGGCCTGATCCTGACTCGAACATGACAGCGCGGACAGCTTGGCGCAAAGCCCCGTCGCGCGTATGATCCACGGGCCCCCGGGGCGTGCTGCGATGCATCCCGACGCCTCGCGCGAGAGCCGCCTGGCGTGCGGCCGCCCTGCGCTTTGATGACAAAACGATGACTCTCGAATTCGCCCTGCGCCTTCTCGCGGCGTTCGCCTGCGGCGTCGCCATCGGCCTCGAACGCCAGATTCGCCAACGCACGGCCGGTCTGCGCACGATCACGCTCGTCGCCAGCGGCGCATGTTTGTTCGTCACGCTCGGCGTGCTGACCGGCAATGGCTCGACCGGCGTGACGCAGATCGCGGCCTATGTCGTCTCCGGCGTGGGCTTTCTGGGCGGCGGCGTCATCATGCGCGAGAAGGGCTCGATTCAGGGCATCAATACCGCGGCGACGCTATGGTGCTCAGCGGCCGTGGGCGTGCTGTGCGGAGCGGGCCATTACGGCCCGGCGGTGGCCGGCACTGCTGTCGTGCTGCTCACGAATACCGTGCTGCGCGAGGTGAGCCGCATCATCAACGCGTCGCCTGTTTCGAATGCGGATCTCGTGCGCGCTTATGTGCTTACGGTGGTTTGCCGCGAAGAGGATGAAATCCATATCCGCACGTTGCTTTCGAACTCTCTGTACTCCACGCCGCTTTCGTTCCAGAGCCTCACGAGCGAGGACCTGGCCGGCGATCCGCCGCGCCTGCGCGTGACGGCGACGATGCGCCTGCACCCGAAGTACCAGTCGAAGCTGGAGCTCCTGGCGAACCGCCTGAGCATGGAGAAAGGCGTCTCGAGCATAAGCTGGACCGCCGCGGAACCCGAAATCGCGCCTGAATGAGCCTTGCGCATTGCATCGGCCGGCATTTCTTACGAATGCATTTCTAATTCGTTGCTTTTTTTGAAACTATCGGTGGCGGTTTTCAGGAACTGTCAATTCTGGCCGCGTTTCATGGACGCGTATTCGCCCTTGGACTAAGCTCCATTCACCGTGATTCGTTCACGCCAACAAGGGGAGTCTACTCATATGCAACACGGCATCATTGCCTGGCTCATCATCGGCGCAATCGCAGGCTGGCTCGCTGGCGTTCTCGTCAAAGGCGGCGGCTTCGGATTGTTCGTCGATATCATTGTCGGCATTGTCGGCGCGTTCATCGGCGGTTGGCTTGCCGGGGTGCTCGGCATTCATATCGGCGCCGGCATCATCAGTTCGATCATTACCGCCATTGTCGGCGCGGTCATTCTGCTCTTCATCATCCGCCTCGTGCGACGAGCGTAGCGAATTTGCGCTATCAATGAAAAGCGGGAGCACCGTTGCCGGTGCTCCCGCTTTGTCTTGTGTGCTTCTAAATAGCGAGCGCCGTGGACCTTAGGCGTTCGCGACGAGTCCGCCCGTCGCTTCAGGCAGCATCGAACCCGTTTGATTGAAACGCAGATGCATTTCATACGCGCGTGCGAGATCGTGCGGCGTCTGGCCGCCGAACTTGAGTGCGTCGCGATAGTAGTCGCGCAGCAGGTCGCGATAAAGCGGATGCGCACAACGCTCGATCACGAGGTTCGCACGTTCGCGCGGCGCAAGTCCGCGCAGATCCGCCAGGCCTTGCTCGGTGACGAACACGTCCACGTCGTGCTCGTTGTGATCGACGTGCGGCACCATCGGCACGATGCTGGAAATGCGGCCGTCCTTCGCAATCGCCTTGGTCGCGAAGATCGCGCACGACGCATTGCGCGCGAAGTCGCCTGAGCCGCCAATGCCGTTCATCATGTGCGTGCCGCCCACGTGCGTGGAATTCACGTTGCCGTAGATGTCGCATTCGAGCGCGGTGTTCAGCGCAATCAAGCCGAGGCGCCGAATCACTTCGGGATGGTTGCTCACTTCCTGCGGACGCAGCACGAGCTTGTCGCGATAGCGGTCGAGTTCGGCGAGCACCTGAGCCTGGCGTTGCGCGGAGAGCGTCATCGATGCGCCCGAGGCGAATACCATCTTGCCGGAATCGATCAGATCGAACGTCGAGTCCTGCAATACTTCGGAGTACATCGTAAGCGCTTCGAACGGCGAATCCACGAAGCCCGAAAGCACCGCGTTCGCAATCGTGCCGATGCCGGCCTGCAGCGGCGGCAGTTGCGCGCTCATGCGGCCGTGCTTCACTTCATGCTGCAGGAATTCGATGAGGTGGCCGGCAATACGCGCGGTTTCTTCGTCGGCGGGCAGCACGGTCGAGGGGCTGTCCGCTTCGTTCGTGATGACGATGGCGGCGATCTTCTCCGGCGGAATCTCGATGGCGGTCGTACCCACACGGTCCTGCGGACGCACGATCGGCAACGGATCGCGATGCGGGCGACGGCCAGGAATCCACACGTCGTGGAGGCCTTCGAGCGCGAGCGGCTGTGCGAGATTGATCTCGACGATCACCTTCTCCGCGAGAATCGCGAAGCTCGCCGAATTGCCGACCGACGTGGTCGGTACGATCGCGCCGGTTTCCGTGATCGCGGCGGCTTCGATGATCGCGAGATCGAGTTTGCCGAGCAGGTTCGCGCGCAGCATCTCCACGGTTTCCGAAAGATGCTGGTCGACGAACATCACTTCGCCACGGTTGATCGCCTTGCGCAGCGTCGAATCCACCTGGAACGGCAGACGGCGCTCGAGCACACCCGCTTCGGTCAGCATGCGATCGACGTCGTGGCCGAGCGAGGCGCCCGTCATCAGCGTAATACGCAGCGGCTCTTTCTCTTCGCGCGCACGGCGCGCCAGTTCGAGCGGCACTGCCTTCGTGTCGCCCGCGCGCGTAAAGCCGCTAGCGCCAACGCGCATGCCGTTGCGCACGAGTTGGGCCGCCTCGGCAGCCGAAGTGATTTTCCCGCGCAAGGCGGCACAACGAATACGGTCTTCGTACATCAAAGTCTCCACAAACTCTCTGATCGCCTGGTGCCTATTTTCAGGTCTTGCATCGGCGGTCGTGCACTGCGAGTTTCACAAAACACTGTTGCAGTGTTTTGAGCAGCCACAATGCGCAAAGCCGCGGCGCCCTTTTGAAGGCGTCGCGGCACAAGATATCAGCGTGCGCCTGCACATGGCTGGCGTGCTCTCGATCTCAGCTACCGAAATAAATATTGCAGAAGCTGACCGGGCCGACGCATTCATCCTTCTTTGCCGGCTTTACGATTTCGCGGTGGGCGGGCGCTTGCGCTACCTGCGGGGCAGCGGACTGCGCAACCTGCTGAGGGACGCTCGCTGCCGGTGCTTCGTTCTGTGCATAAGCAGCGGCGGCGGCAAACAGCGAACAGGCAACAACAGCGATCTTCAGGGACTTCATTTTACTCTCCAGTGCTAACGGTTACTGCGAAGCAGTGATGTGACTATATGACTCAGGGTCGAATAGATTAAGGAGTCGGGGTGGAAGGCATATTTCCAGACTGCAGCAAGATCGCGCGGGGCCCGCATGTTCATTGTGTTTTCAACGATCTGCGCGGCGCAAGCGTACGGCGTGCACGGCGCGCCAGCGGCCCGAGCGGCGCGTCGCGGTCGAGCAGCGCGCTGCGGATGAAGTGCAGATGACTCAGCAGCCGTTGCGCCTCGTGCCGCCTTTCCCGCTCGTGATGCACGGTGGCGAGCGCCTCCTGGGCGATCCAGGTCGCCGCGCGCACGGCGCTGAGCGCGTGGTCGAGCGCAATCCCGTCCGGGCTCTCGAAAAGGTGCGCGATGTCCCCCTGAACGCGCGCGAGAGCCGCGGGCCAGCGCGCGTCATGACGGTCGAGCCAGGCTGCCGCGTGCGCCTCGTTGCGCAGATCGACCACGGCGTGCCCGACTTCGAGCGTGACGAGCATCCAGCGCAGCGCGCGCCGGTGCGCCTGGCGGCGCCCGTTCAGCAAGAGCCTCAACTGGTGCATCAGATCGTGCGTACCGGACTGGAAGCGCTGGCCGAGGCCATCGAGTTCCCCATGGCTGGCCAGCACGACCTGGCCGCGCAACGACACGCACATGCGCTCGACGAGCCAGTTCATGTGCGGTGGAAACACCACCGCGAACGCGAGCGAGGCGACCAGCATCGCGGCGACGACGGCGATGCCGTTGTTGACCAGCAGATCCGGCGTGTACACGATCACGTTGTCCGGACCAGCCAGCAGACAGAAGAACACCGAGAAGCCGACGCCATAGCCCGCTATGCGCGAGCGGGTGGCGAGAAAGGCGCCGATGGCGAGCACCGGAACGAGTGTCGCGCAGAGCAACGGAAAGCCGTCGACATTGGGATAGACATAGCAGGTGAAGAGATAGCCCGTCACGGCGGCAAAGGCCGCGCCAACCGCCATCTGCACGGCCATGCGCGACGCGTTCGGCGCCGACGAGGTGAGCGCGCACGTGAGCGCCGCCGCGATCATCGCAAGGCCGCCGCTCGGCCAGTCGGTCTCGACCCAGAACCAGCCCAGCGCCGCCACCACCACGGCGGTACGCACGAAGGTGAACGCCACCACGTACCAGCTCGTGCGAGGCACGTAGCGCGCGGCGCGCGGCGCCTGCGCACGACTCGCTTCCATGAGCGCTGCCCAGGTGCGGCTGTAGCGCACGATCTCGGTCGTGAAGCGATAGATGAGTTCGGCCGAGGTGTCGAAGTCGGGCAGCGCTTCGGGCAGCGCATGTTCGAGCGGCCGCCGCGTCTCGCGCACATGACGCGGCAGCGTGCGCTGGAAGGCCTCGAGCCCATCGGCGAGCCTCCGCGCATGGGCGCGATCGCTTTCGTCGCGGCCAGGCCGTTGTGCGAGGAGCGCCGCGAGTTCGTCAAAATACGGCGCGAGCGGTGCGATCGCCGCGTCGCGCCAGTGCAGTCTTTTGAGCAACTGGCGCAACGCATGCAGCCGCGCGCAGGCATCCATGAATTCGGAATTCAGACGCGAAAGCAGGCCGCTGCGCGAGCGCATCGTCGGATCTTCGAAAGACGAGAAAGCACGCGTGGCCTCGAAGCCGACGACATCGTCGACGAGACTCGCAAATCGCCCTTCGAATGCGCCCCTTTCGAGCCGCCCAGCCAACACCGCCGCAGCGAACGCAGTAAAATTCAGATAGCGTGAGCGCAGGGTTCGACCGAGCAACGAGCCCGACTGCCGGGGCACGATCACCGCGCTGACCATGCCCGAGCAGAGAATGCCAATGGCCACTTCGGCGCCTCGGCCGAGTGCGGCGAGAAAGAGACCGTTGGGCTGCATCACGAGCGGAATGCCGATCAACGCTGCCGTGTAGCCGGCAAGCACGAAACCGTACCAGCGAAAATGGCGATTCCTCATGGCGGCAGCCGTACATGCGGCCACCCACCCCGTCATCCCGAGGATGTAGAGTTCGGGCTGCTGGACGAACACGGCGCCCAGTACTACCGCCGCGACCATTCCCACCGCAGTGCCGACGATGCGATAAAAGCTCTTGGCGAACACCATGCCCGAGAGCGGCTGCATCAGGACGAACACCGTCGTCATCGCGATGCGCGGCTGCGGCAGGTCCAGCAGCATGGAGATGCCCATGGCAAGCAAGCAAGCCGCGACCGTTTTCAGCAGATGGAGCCAGATCGTGCCGTCGCTGGCCTGCCAGTCGCGCAACGCCCGTCTGACCGCGCGCCATATGATCTCCGCGCGCCGACGCGAGTCGAACGCTCGATGTATCGCAGGCTGGCGGCTCATGACAAACGCTCGGGCTGTTTCAAAGACAGGGGCCGATTGTAGGAGCGTCATTGCGCCGCATTAATGGGACGCGCGGGGAACCTCCGTTCCAGATCACTCAACAATGGCGCGCCCATACAGGCGGACAATATCGTTTCTGTACCGAACAAGAAGGTCAAGAAGGTCTGATGGATACGTTACAAAACATGCGGGTGTTCGTGCGCGTCGTGGAAGCGGGCAGCTTCACGGCCGCGGCTCAGTCGCTGGATTCGACCACCGGCGCGATGTCGCGCGCGGTATCGGAACTCGAAGCGCACTTGCGCACCCGTCTGCTCAACCGCTCGACACGCCGGCTCGCGCTCACGCCCGCCGGCGAGCGGTATCTCAAGCGTTGCTCGCAGATTCTCGCGGACGTCGATAGCGCGGAAGAAGAAGCGAGCTGCGCGCACGAACGCCCGGTCGGGGCGCTGCGCATGCACAGCTTCGCGAGTATTGGTCAGCAGTACGTGCTGCCGGCGATCTCGCGCTATCGTGCGCTGCATCCCGAAGTCACCGTCGAACTGACGCTCTCGCAACGCATGCCGGATCTCTTCGAGGGCAGCAGCGACGTCTCGGTGGTCACGGCGTCATCGCTGCCGAATTCCGATCTCGTTTCGCATCAGCTGGGCTCGACGTACAGCATTCTGTGCGCCTCGCCTGGGTATGTGCATACGCACGGTGCGCCACGCACTCCCGCCGACCTCTCGCATCACGACTGTCTGATTCTCAAATCGCCAGCGTTCCCGGCGCATGAGTGGACGCTCGAGGGGCCTGAGGGCAGCGTCGAGATGCAAGTGGACGGGCCGGTGCAGGTGAACATCGCGGAATCGCTCGCCGTGGCGATACGCGAGGGGATGGGGATCGGGATGTTGCCGGTCTACGCCGCAATAGAAGGATTGCGTAACGGGACGCTCGTGCGTGTGCTGCCACAGCACAAGCTGCAAAAGACGAACGTGTATGCGCTCTATCCGTCGCGCAAGTTCGTCGATGCGAAGACGAAGACGTGGGTGGAATTCTTGCGCGCGCATCTCCCGCAAGTCATCGAGCGCGACCTGGCGCTGCTTGAAGAACTGACTCAAGAGCAGCTGACGGACGTCGCAGAAGAGGTGGCCTTGGCGAAGGACGCTGGGGTCGCAGCAGCTGTGCAGAAAGCGGCGCAGTAAGCCTGCGCTTGTGAAAGCGGGTTAACGCAAAAAGCCGTCCATTGGACGGCTTTTTTGTTTTCCTGCATCTGAAGAAGCGCAAACGCCAGAACCCCGGCTCTCTTTCGGAGACACCGGGGTTCTGGACGTTACAGCATAAGGAGCCTGACGATT
>NZ_JBMIQH010000041.1:0-66417 GCF_056155635.1 Paraburkholderia sp. BR10141
GTAACGAGCAGATCGGCTCAGGGCTCGGACTGGCAATCGTCCGGACGATTGCCGACCGGATGGGTGCCGAAGTGAGTCTGGCGCCCACCGACACGCATACGCAACGCGGCTTGCGCGTGTCGGTGCGGATTCCACCGCACTCTCGCTGATCTCGCTGCGAGCGCACATCTTCCAGTATCCATCAGTCCGTACCCGGGGTGTCGTCAAGTTTCGGAAGTTCAAATTGACCCGGGCGGCGAGCGCTGATGGTCGCAAAGCCACGGACTTGATGAGCGGCCAATCAGCGATCTGACGTCCTCGAACAGGGAGCCGGGAAGTAACTGTGTTATGGATGAAGCCCGGTATGGGTGCCTTGGGTCGGCACACACGGCACGTTACCGGGAAACGCCGGCCGGGCGGAACACCCCGGTCCGCGGCCGCCGGATTCTCTCCGCGCCGCGGAGAGAATTCACGGCCACCACCACCGGTCACTCCGCAAGCGCGCCATCCTGATCAGAAAAGGCCGCCCTGCCGCGTGTCCCGCACCGGGGACAGCGACGCCCGGGCGCGCCGAGCCGCCGCACGTTCGCGACCGGTTTCGCCTTCACCGCTCAGGAAGCCCGTCTCGCTGACGGCATCAAGCCAACGGTTACATACGATCCCGACACGTCAGGAGGTACACTACTCCCGCAGTTACCTCACTTGCTGAAGACGGGTTTTTGCACCGTCTGCCTATGTTGGGGGGTTGGGCGCTGCAAGACCGTTAGTCGCATTTATCGGCTGGACGACCATCGCGGTTGGCAGCAGACGGATTTGACAGTTGGCCAGGTAATGTTGAAAAAGGCGCATTCGGTAATGGGCGCCCCGCAGCCGTCAACCATTGCGCGCGGCCGCAACGATATTCACAACGGTCGGCAAGCTGTGACGCCCCCCAGCATGGCCGCTACCCAAGCGTCGTGGTCGGCGTCGCGCTGGTGATGGCGCGTGAGTCGCCGGCAAGAAGCGGAGCATCCATCAGAAAGATGAGCGGCTGACGGGGCACCGTGAATCGTTCAGACTGGCCTGGTCTGCGAAACACCGGCGAGATGCAGGATCTTTGCTGCGACCCTGCGGAAAAACGCGTCGTCCCGTTCCTTCTGGGCAGCATCATCAGCGACGCGATGCTCGATCAGAATGCCGCGGCGCTTCATGATTTCCTGAGTACGCAACTTGCGCTCGAGGTAGTCAGGATCGTCGGCGCCCATCGTCTCGATGACGATACGGTGCAGCCGTGCCGCAACGCCAACCGCTGCCACCGATCGGAACGTCAGTTCAAAGTCGGGGCGGCACCACTGGCTCGGCGCGTCGGTCCGCCTCACCTCCCGGTCAAAGAGCGGTTTCCAGAGCGTCACGTCAACGCCGTGCTTTTTGACCCACGCCATGACGTCGAACAGCAATTTCAGCGTGACTCGCTCATACCGGCTGTCCAGAGGTACGGGGCGCGCAAACGAATACGCATGCTGCGCGAACGCTTCCCGAACGCGCGCGTTGCCGTCGCGATCGCGGTCTACCACGCCGAGCACCCAGTAAGGGGGCTGCGTCAGTCGCTGATCGCGGCCTCCGGCGCGGATACCCTTTTCCGGGCGAAGAATGCACTCGCCCATGCTCGTTTTCTTGATTGCAGCGCCTGCGCGAAGCTCGTCGGCGACGAACAGCAGTAGCGCACTGCGTGCCTTCTTTTTCGGCCATACCAGGGCGTCGACCTCTGTCATCTTCTCGTTGAGATGTGTCCATGGCTTGAAATAGAGTATCTGCGAGAGTGATAGCTGCGGGCTCAGCGCCTGATCTGCTGCATATGCCTCGAGCCGCTCCCACGTTCTGGACTTGTCATTTAACGCGTCGACGTGCAGCCGTGCGAACCCGGCGTCGTCAAGAAGCGTGTGCAGGATGCGTCCGAGCCGCGGCAGGCGGCGCCCCCTTTCGCCAACGCCGCCCCCTGATCCCGTCGAGCCGCCCGGTCGTGCCGCGCCTTCATTCAGATCATCCAGGTAGTCAAGCGCGTCGCCCACTGGTCTGAGCGGATTGTGCTGGCCAGGGCGCGCGCAATCATCGTCCGGCTCAACGTCTTCCGGCTCCGGTGTCTGCCGGAACGACGCCAGGGCGCAGTGGTGCTCGCCGTATTGATGCATGCGCACGAAATGACGCGGGCCGTCTTCACGCATCCGAGCGGTCAACCGCGGCCGGCCACCGGGTGCTCTGACGCAGTCGCACTCGAGCCACAGACGCACATGTCGTCCGTCGTGCATCTCTTCGAGCACGGCTTCCACGAGTCTGACGTCCTCAGGCCGCACTTGCTGTCCGTCGCCGCAGAACCGCCGCACAGCTGCAGCTTCTTCAGCACTCAGATGTCGCCTCACCGTCCCGGGGTGATCCCGCTCGACAAGTTCCATGTTGCGCTCAGTGTGAGAGTCGGACGAGCATTGCGAGGCTGTGCACGCGCAGGAGCGAAGCCTTGTAGTCCAGAAACCCGCCATGCATCTGGCGGGCGAACGGTGGGATGGATACAGCTGCGCGTGTAGCCGTGTCTGATACAAGCGGTGCCAATGGTTCGGGGCGCGAACGACAGCCGTTGAAGGCGGACGATGCGTGATGACTGACTGCTCATGCGCACAAGACCGTCTTCGGCAAGAGTGCAAAGCATGTCGTTGATCTGCACCATCGACGTATCGAATCGCCTGGCCAGCTCGCCCGCAAGGTACTCGCGGCTCGACTCCATGATCTCAAGCATTCTTGCAGAATTGAGTTTCATCGGACTCCCCAGGAACAATGCTGAGAATATACTGCCGTCGCCAGGGTCCCGTCGCCGCCCGCGCATGAAAAGCCCGAAGTGCACAGCTGGGAGCACGCCAATTTCGTGCTCACGGACATCGCGCACGCCGACGCCTTTGCGAAGATGCGCATGCAATTCCGTTGGTGAAAAACTCCTGGTGCGCCCAGACGCACGTGCCACCGGTCTGTCTGCAAAGCAGCGCCGAGCGCGCTCGTTGGCGGCGGCTGCCGGGTTCTCCAAGGGGTATCCCCTTGGAGCACGCTATATGTAGACGGAAATGCGTCAGCATTTCCGTCTACATATACGTCGTGCCTCGCCCCGCAGCCAAGCGCCGGTCGATAGATCACGCATGGATCATAATGAATCGACGCTCAATCATTTCTGGACGGCCTGCGGATCATGAAAGATCGCATACCTAACAGATAGGATGCACCTTTCGATCATTCGCGGCATACTGTGTCCGTTCCCCCTGACGTGAGCGCTCAAAATGGACGCCCTGATTGCGGTACAACGCGCGCAACGCCTCGACACCCTCGCGGCTTCGTCCGATGGCCGGTCCAAGACCGCCCAGCTTCGCGACGTGTTCGAGAGCGTTGAACGTGCCATTCGCTCGGGCGTCCGGTACGCCGCGATCATCCAGGAACTCGCCGCAACCGGACTCGTCTTCACCTATCAGACCTTTGCTCTGACACTCAAAAGAATCCGGCGCGAACGGGGCATCGTGTCCCGCCTCACGCGCGCGTCACAGGCGGAAACTGGCCCGGCAGTCAGTCGCGCTCCCGCAGACGTGCCAAGGCAGGCGGCTAACCCGGTAGCAGCCGAACGCGGTGTGCCCGACAGTGAAACTGGCGTGGACCCGGCTGTGGCGGCCGCGCGCCCCGCGGTGCGTGAGCGGCGCCCGATTGCGCCTGTCGGTGCAAAGCTGCCCGACGACTGGCTCACCGCAGAACTGACGCTTGAGCAGAAACACCTGTTGACGCACGAACAACGCATAGCACGCGCAGATGCCAAGGTCAAACAGTACTGGCCCAACCCGTTCGACCCGGTGCCCCCCGAAAAAGACCAACCGGCATGAGCGCCGGTAATTTGACCCTGCATTCGCACGTGCAATGAAAAACCGCCCGGACTTCCATCCGGACGGCTTCGTGTGGACTACTCGAATGCGCGCGACGCGCGCTCAGTACGGCGCGTCTTCCTCCTCGCCAGGCGAGGCCTGCGCTTCGGACACTCCGTCCGCTTCGGCTGCAGCGGCGTCGCCGTTTTCGTCGTATTCCTCCTCGTCATCCTCGTGGTAGCCGTACGTGACGCGCTCCGGTACCTCCCGGTTACGCAGCACTTCCGGCAGCCAGCCCGAGTCCGTCATGCGAAGTTCCGCCGTCGTCGCTGCAGCGTCCTTCTTCATGCCGCGCACTTCGCTTGCCGCCTGGGGCGATACGCTTTCGCCCACAACGGCAGCAATCCGGTCTTTCGCCACGTGTTCGAAATACCCGGAGCGCGTCGGCTTCCAGTAGCGCGAAAGATCCACCGCAAGCGTGTTCGAGATCTCGTTCACCGCGTGCGGGCGGTCTGCGCTGCTGATCCCGTCCACCGTCGCCGCCATGCAGAACGCGAAGAGATTCGACAGCACGTCCTCGCCCTGTTCCAGCAGCCATGGCAGCAGGTCTGCCGCGCGCCTGGGCAGCATGCGTGACCACTTCTCGCGTTCGCCTTCCAGTGCCTTCCAGGCCACGCTCTCGCCCATGTCGTCGGCATTCGATACCAGCGCCTCGCGCGTCGTGTGCACGTCGATCCTGACCGCGTAGTCCAAATACGCGCGCGCCCGTACACGTCATCGAAAACGACCGGAATGATGCGCTGCATCAGCACAGCAAGGGCTACGGTCGGTTGCTGCGCAAGCTCGATCTGGACGGCGGCGGTACGGTGCGCGGTCAATCGTTTGCACAGCTTCTCTCCGTGCAACGGACGCTCCTTCGGTGCGCGCGCCGCACCTGCGCTCACCGCGTGCGTTGCGCGTGCCTGCGCAGTCGGTGCCTCCTCGCGTCGCACCAGCCCCCGCTCAATACAGACTCGGCCCTCGTCATCGAGATAGACATATGCGCCTGCCTGCTTCATCTCTTCCGGGTCGAACGCCTCGAAGCGCTCCGCGTACTGGTCCACGGCAAACGTCGCCGCCGTGGCCTCAGCCTCCAGACGCTCGCCCCGTTCTTCGTCCGGCTCACCGTCCTCGTCGTTGTACGCGTTTAGCGCGGCCTGAGCGGCGTCGGTCGTTGCGGTGAGCGCGGCCAGTTCGGCTTTCTCGTCCTTCGTCGGCTTGCGGGTGGTCGAGCCGATCCGGCCACAACGCAGGATCTCCATCGCCGGGTATTGCGTCCGTGCCTCGATCCATTGCCAGCCTTCCCTTCCGACCGCCTGGGATAGCTCGATCAGCCGTTCCGTTGCGAGCCGGTGCAACAGTTCGGCATCTTCCAGGTATCCCGCGTTTGCGTCGTCGCTGAACAGGTCGCGCCTCACGCGTCCGCCTGCCGCCTCGTAGGCGTCCAGGCCAACAAACCGCGCCAGGGCGCTTTCGCGTGCATCGATTGCCGCGAGCGTGATGGCCTTGCGCAACTCGTCCGGTCGGCGCTGCCAGCTATTGACGGCTTCGCCCCATACGCGTTCCTGCGTCGCGCGGTCATCAGCCAGGGCCAGCACCTTCGCCTGTTCGTAGTCGAGCCTGTCATTACGCAACAGGTCGAGCAGTGACGGCGAAAGGTTGGCGATTTTCAGCGCGCGGCGTACCGCAACATCCGGCACCGCGAACAGCGCCACGCTCTTTCCTTCCTCCGTCAGCAGCCGGAATGCCACGCACTCATCCGCCAGATGCATAGCCTCACGTTCGCGGTTTTCGATTAGCGACGCGGCGACGGCTTCGCCCTCGCTGACGATCAGGACAGGTACTTCGTAGTCTTTAGTAATCCGCCCCTGCTCAACCAAAAGGTCGAGTGCAGCCAGGCGGCGCTGGCCCGCGCATACGCCAAGTTTCGGCAACTTCGCGCGGCCCTTCATTTCATGCACGACGAGGTTCTGCATCAAGCCTTTTTCGCCAATGGTTTCGGCTAGGGCTTCGATGCCGGTCGGCGCTTTCTTGCGAACGTTCAGGGATGACAGGCAAAGGCGGTTGTATGGAACGTACTGAATTCCACCGGCTGCGTTCGAGGTGGGTTCGGTCATCAGATTTCTCCGGTTCGGCCATCGCTTCATTGCGAGGCACAACTCTATTATATAGGGCTTTTAGCCCTTATAATGGCAATTGAAAAATATGATTGATCATCTATCTCAGTATACACATCCAATCAAAAAGCCGTAATCACTCATTGATAGTTAGGTCTTTTAGACCTAATATAAACGTGTGCCTCGCAATGAAGCGATGGCCGAACCGGAGAAATCCGATGACCACTGAAGTTCAAAACCGCGTTACTTCTTCTGTCGTTCCCGACGAGTTGCGCCTGAAAGTGCTACTGCGCTACCTCGGTCGTCACTACCTCACAGGGGAATCCTTGGTGTATGACTGGGCCGCTCGTCTGTGCAGCAGATACGAGGGAGGTTTCTGGCATTTCTTCTCCCTCTCCAATGACGGCTTTTACATGGCTCCGGCCGATTCGGGCCGCGTGCATGTGCGCTGGCATATGAACGGCTACAGCGACATGATGGGCGCGGATGCCTTCGGCATTACCGTCACCCTCTTCGCCCTCTGTCACCTCGCGGAAAAGACCCTTGATGACACGATCATCGAGCGTTACCACCAGTTGCGTGAGTTCGCCACGCAGCACGTTGAAGCCGCGAACATCCTGCGCGCCATCGACTAACCGACCGGCCCCGGCCCCCGGGCCGGGTTGGCTCCTTCATTGGGGAATCAAATGAGCAAGCTTACAACTCGTTTTAGCGGGAATGCCGTCGCGCTGCGTTCGCAGCATCCTCTGACGAATGACCAGATTGCAGAGGTTGCGCCTTCCATTCTTGCCCACACCGCGCACGAAAGCCGTTCGGCGCGCTACAGCTACATTCCGACAGTCGATGTACTCGACGCCCTGCGCAAGGAAGGGTTTCAGCCTTTCATGGTCTGCCAGACCCGAGTGCGCAATGAAGACATGCGCGATTTCACCAAGCACATGATCCGCCTGAGGCATGCCGACCAGATCGGCGGTCGCGAAGCCAACGAGGTTATCCTGGTCAACTCGCACAATGGCGCATCGAGCTACCAGATGATCGCCGGAATGATTCGCTGGGCCTGCCAGAACGGCATCGTATGCGGCAACGTGACGAACGATATCCGCATCCCGCACAAGGGTGATGTGATTGGCGAGGTCATCGAAGGCGCATTCAAGGTGGTGAAAAGCTTTGATGAGACGGCAGCGCAACGCGAAGGGATGGCGGCAACGGTGCTCGATGAGGGCGAACAGGTCGCCTTCGCCCGCGCAGCGCTCGCGTTGCGCTACGACGAGGGCGCGCCTGTGCCAGTGACGGAACGGCAGATTCTCGCGCCGCGTCGCGTCGAGGATCAGGGCTCCGATATCTGGACCACCTTCAACCGTGTGCAGGAAAACATGATTCGCGGTGGGCTGCACGGTCGGAACGCGAAGGGCAAGGCGACCACGACCCGAGCCGTCGCGGGCATCGATCAAAACATCCGTCTGAATCGTGCCTTGTGGGTGCTGGCTGACGAACTGCGCCGCCTGCGCGGCTAACCGGATCGCCCCGGCTTTGCGGTCGGGGCGCACCCAGAAAGGGGATCTCACATGGATCTGCTCAACACCCGTCCTACGTGGCTGTCCGCGCTGCTGCCGCTCCTGGCTGTTTGGCAGTACGGAGACCGTGACATCGTTCGCGGCGAACTATATCGCATGGCCCTGTCGGCTGACGCGGCGGCACAATCCGCCGATGCGCTCCGGCGCATTGCCAGCATGCTCGATCACAACGGCAATCCGGTAGAGATGCGTCGCGAGGAATTGCGCGCCATCGCCCGCGTCGCCCTGGCTGGTTTCGAGCGCGTGCCACCCTACGCACCTGTTGCCACGCTCATGGAGCACGACGGGAATCTGCATTAAATTTTGACATCCTTAATAATATTCAACGCCCGCGTAGAAATCGCGCGGGCCCGTGACGCAACCATGACTACCGTCTTAACCATTACTGAAATTGAACAGGCAATCAACTACTGGTGCGCACAGGAATCGCGTGGCCAGGGCGAGGCGCTGTGTGCGAAAGCGCGCCCCCTAGCTGAAGTGTACGGCCTGATGATCTACGAGCGCGCCACGTCTGTAGCGGTGTCGCGGCTCACGCCCGAACAGGTCGACGCCATCCGCAAGGCGCTTGGAAACCAGCAACCGCCACCGTGTTAGCCTCGCGATCTGTCGCGACGCTAACCGAACTGCCGCGCGCTGGCGTCCATCCCCCTGCAGGCCAGGAGGTTGGATAATCGCGGGAGCATCGCGCGCGCCGCGCGCCCGGATCGAGGCGCACGGGGTCCCCGATGGCCGCATCGTCGGACATGGGGAGAGCGCCGGCGCGCCGCGTAAGCGGCGGGACGATCCGGTACGGCCCAGGCCGACCAGCCCGGGTCGTCAAGCGTCCGCAGGGCGCGTGTATCCACCGCGGCGTAAGCCGTGGGGGCTGGATAATTACGGGAGTATCGCGCGCGCCGCGCGCCCGGATCGAGGCGCACGGGGTCCCCCATGGCCGCGTCGTCGGACATGGGGAGAGCGCCGGCGCGCCGCGTCAGCGGCGGGACGATCCGGTACGGCCGAGGCCGGCCACCAGCCGGGGTCGTCAAGCGCCCGCAGGGCGCGTGTATTCCCCGCGGCGTAAGCCGTGGGGGCTGGATAATCACGGGAGCATCGCGCGCGCCGCGCGCCCGGATCGAGGCGCACGGGGTCCCCCGTGGCCGCATCGTCGGACATGGGGAGAGCGCCGGCGCGCCGCGTCAGCGGCGGGACGATCCGGTTTAGCCCAGGCAGACCATGGGCCGGGGTCGTCAAGCGCCCGCAGGGCGCGTATTTCCCCCGCGGCGCGAGCCGTGGGGGCTGGATAATCACGGGAGTATCGCGCGCCGCATGCTCGGATCGAGGCGCACGGTGTCCTCATGACCGCAAGTCGAACATGGGAAGAGCACCGGAGCGCCGCGTAAGCGGCGGGACGATGCGGTAGAGCCCAAGGCGGCCACCAACCGGGGTCGTCAAGCGCCACAGCGCGCATGTTTCCCCCTCGGCGTAAGCCGTCGGGACTGGATCGTCACGAAGTACATGGAAGAATTAGCGGTTCGAGGTAAGGATGAGCTATCAAATTGAAATCCGGGCCGCCTGCCTGCGATCGGCGGAGGACGGCTGGGAACAGCCGAACGGAGCCGAAATTCAGGAGGTTATCCGTCGCACCGGCTTGCCGGGACGCGCGGTTGCGCGTTATCTCGGCTTGTCAGAATACGGCGGTCGGCAGGTGCGCCGCTGGATCAGCGAAGACGCCGCAATCCCTTACTCGGCTTGGGCCTTGTTGTGCGACCGGGCCGGGCTCGGGTGTATCTGGCGCCCAGCAGCAGACCGCGCCGGGCTGGATCCACTCCCATGACCGTGCATGTTTCGCCCGCGCAGACTCGAGGGGATGCTTTCTAGATGCAGTTGGCAATCGGGAAGCGGGAACTGGAAAGCGGGCGGGTGATGCACGAGCTCGTCAACGCCCGCCGCGCGTCGACGAACTGCGAGGCGGAAATCACTCACCTGCGGGTGACGACCCACAAGATTTGCCGCATGTGATCCATCACGCTTGAAACAGGCAGGTCGGCAGTATTCTTGCCTGACTGGGCGCCTCGGGCCTCCTGCTTCACGACGCGCGGGTTCGGTAACGCATAGCGGCGATCGCACCACGATCGATCCCTGCTGATGCCAACTATGCTGATGCGGATTTTCGCTTGCACGCGATGCGAAATCTCAGCTAGGAAAATCGCCATTCTATTTTCAATGCCATTCGATCAGGTCTCTCACGCACCCGACCTATAACTCGGCAATCCGGACGAATTGTTGCGGAAGGTGAATACCCGTCATAAAGCGAGATCGAGTGGAAGATCGATATGCGCGCTACCCATCAACCGGTCTGTCTCCAACTCAATAGGCAAAGCGTGGAGGTGCATCCGCGACGCGGCCACCTTCAGCTGCCGCACGAGAAACATGGTGGTGAAACGGTCTCGGTTAACGCAACAACCGCGAATGCGAGCTAGCGAGCTAGAGGGAGATGCTGAGCAGGTCTACAAGGTGTAAAGCCGAGAGCTCGCGTACCGTTAAGCCTTGGAGGCGGCCTTCGCTTTGGTGCGCAGAAACACGAACGAGTAGAGCGCAAAGGATAGATCCTTATGCGCCAGCACGTCCGACTCATGAATCGTCGCCGGGTTGAGCTTCACCCGCTTGATGGCCAGTTTACCGGCCGCGGAGGCGATAAAGGAACGCATGAAGTCTTTTTGCGCCTTACCGTCCGCCTTGTGATACGCCTCACGGCCGAGGTCAGCATTCTCGACGGTCTGTGTTTTGCTGCGCTCCTCTGCCGCCGCAGTGCTTGCGGCGACGGCCGCTGTCGCCAATTGCTTCGCGCTGAACTCCACCCTCTCCTGTTCCTGCTGCTGTTGCTGTACCGTTAGCATTTTGCGATCAGCGTCCGATAGCTTGTAGCCGTCGGTGATAGCTTTTAGCAGGTAGGCGCCCGGACTCTTCTTGACTTGGCCGGAGTCGACCTTGGCGCGGGTGTATTCGATCGCCTGAAGAATACGCTCATCCGACCACACGGCGCGGTTTTGCGAGATGGTGTTGAACTGCTTTTCTGTGAAACCGAATTCGTTCTTCAGCGTCGTGTATATCTCTTGCGCGCCAAGCAGGCTCGCTCGAACGGCCCCAGCGGTTTCCTTTCGCGTCAGCCTGAAACGAATCCGGTCAATCTTTTTCGACTTCGGGCTCACGGTGCGAGTCTCGTAGCTCAGATCGATGTCCGAGACTGCGTTTATCTGCTTAACCGCCTTGTCGAGGTTGTCGCGTTTGAAATACTTGAATTCGGTTGCAGTCGACGCAGCCTTCCCTGGCCAAGCACGTACCACATCGACTTCGATCCACTCGGTTATGCCTTCCGCCACGTAACCGATGACGTGGTCGTAAATGGCTCGAGCATAGGTAAGCGTAAAGGCAGAGGTGATTCTCAGACTCAACCAGTGCGACTTTACCGGGTCCTTGATGTGCGGAATGAGCGGCTCAGGAACCGCAAAAGTGATGCGCCCTTTGTCGATACCCACGATACCGATGAGCTGTACGGACACCCACTTCTCGTCCTCCGCGGACGTACTGCCAGGGGGCGAGGCCGAAACTTGAATTAAGGCTTTTTGAGCCTCGGACACCACTGTTCGCAGGTGCTTGTAGTTGTAACTGTCATAACGCATGAGCCATCGGAAGTAGCTCAGCTCGACGTCATAAACCTTCGGGGTGGTCGGCTCCTGCGCCACGATGAAGTGCGCTGCATCCAGGAATCGCCTGGCTGTAATGCCAACATCGGTAATGTCGATAAAAACGTTGTTACGCTGATAGCCAATCTCCTTCGTCGATTCGTTGATTGGCGTATCGGTGGCGAGCATCTCCTCGAACAGCTCAAACGACAGCTGGCGCGAGGTTGCGCGCGTCATGATGTTGTTTGCCATCGAGGTGCCTGTCCCTAGTTGCCGGTCGCGCAGACTGTAGCACACGTAGGTGAGATGTCAAAACAAAAAGACTCACCATGACGGGGACCGTTTCAACAAATCTGCTCACCTTCCTCTAGGCACATGTCCGTTCAACAAATCTGCTCACCTTTCTGCTTTCGAGAGGCAGAAAGCCTCGGGGCGACGGTTGTATGTTTTTCAGAATCTCTTAAAAAGCAAAACGAACGAACAAACTACAGCGAAAAACAAAGATTCTTAAAAACAATGGGTTAGTCCCATGTAGGTGAGCAGTTTTGTGCCTGAGGTGAGGACTTTTGTGGACCGAAAGTGAGGAGAAATCCATTGCGAGCGTGAGAAGTTTACCAGCGCAAAGTGAGGGATTCTGTGGCCGCAGATTGACGGTGAGCATTTTTGTTGAATGTTGCACCCGGTTGCGGAAAGCCTTACCTGGCGGGGTCCTCGGCCGAAAATCGCTCGAAATGGGTGAGTCGTTTTGTTGAAGCATGGTGAGTGCTTTTGTGGCGCAGCGCAGCTGGGCTGCTCGGTTTACCGGCATGAACCGTAACAAGGCTCGCCGCACGGCAGGTTGCGGTCTGGGCATCTGTGGATAAGTCGATAGCCGGTGGACGATGGTGAGCACTTTTGTAGGCAAGTTGCCGTCGACCCTGCGTTCAACGCTTACGTTATGGGCTGCCGGGCGACTTACGACCAGGCTGCGGAGGAGGTTTCTGAGGCAAAGGTGCCTCGCGTTGTGTGCCAAGGCGATATGCCTGCAATTGGATGGTGAGAGAAATTGTTGAAAGTGCGAGGCAGGGCGCATCAATTGGCAGATTTCAACAATTCTTCTCACCCACCTTCACCCCTCCTCCACCGACTCCTCCACCGACTCCTCCAGCGAATTTCAACAATTTTTCTCACCATGAAACGTCGGAATGCTTGCGCACGAACCGCCAATTCTGGCCCTTCCGTTGCCTCGTTCGATCTTTTTGTGTTGTTTTCCAATGGGTTAGGTGGAAAATTTAAGAAACTTACTATCTGGAAGCGATTTTTCTAATGTTTTCGAGTATTCTACGCTTCGTCCCGATTTCCGGTGAAAGTGTAAAAACCATGTCTAAAGCCGAATTTCCCGCTATCACGCGCAAGGTTCCCCTGGCGAAGATTGCCAAATTTGCGAAAAAACTGGACGGGCTGACGGCGGAGCTGCGCGAGCAAATCCTCACGCCGAGGCCGCGAAAGGCGCCGCCAAACTTTACGACTGCCGAAGTGGCAGACCTGTGCGGCTTGGACCGAACCAAGCTCCACTACCAAGCGACGCGGGAAGGAAGCGCGTTGCCGCCGGGCGTTGCGCACGGCACGGGCCGTAGCCGCCTGTTCACCTTGGCCGAGGCGCGTACCTACGTACAACAGTTGTCGGAAATCTATCAGTCGCCGCTCGTGACTGGTCGCGACGCCGACGGCAAGATTCTTCTGGTTGCCAACTTCAAGGGTGGGTCGACGAAGACCACGACGACGATGTGCATCTCGCAAGGGTTGTCGTTGCGCGGACGGAAGGTGCTCGTGGTTGACTTGGACCCGCAGGCCTCTCTGTCCGAACTCTGTGGACTCTATGCCGAGAACGAGGTCGACGAGGATTCGACCGTTCTGCCTTTTATCTATAACGAGGAGATGGAAGGCGGACTGGAATCTGCCATCAAGGAAACTTACTGGGACGGGCTGGATGTAATTCCCGCGCATCCATCGCTGTTCAGTGCTGAGTTCTTCATCCCCTCGATGCTTAAGACTCGCCCGAGCTATCAGTTTTGGGCAATCCTGCGCAAAGGCCTGGAGCCGCTGCGCAAGAAGTACGACTACATCATTCTGGACACAGCTCCCTCCCTCTCCTACCTCACATTGAACGCGCTGATGGCAGCTGATTCGATGGTGATGCCCTTGGTGCCGGAGAGCCTGGACTTCATCAGCTCGGTATCGTTCTGGGGGCTGTTTTCGGATATTGCCGCGAACTTCATGGAGAAGGAGTCAGACAAGGTCTACGACTTCATCTCCGTGATTCTGTCGAAGGTGGATACAAGCCCGACGTCGTCAGCACCCATCGTACGCTCGTGGACGCAACGCGCCTACGAAGACTGGCTGACCACCACCGAGATTCCCGCGAGTTCGGTGATGAGCAACGGCGCGCTCGCGCTCTCGACAGTGTTTGACCTCAGCAAATCCGACGGGGTCTCAAAGACGGTGCAGCGTGTACGCCAACCACTGGTTGAATACTGCAGGTGGATTGACAACATGTACATCGACGAATGGAGTCTCGCACAATGAGCAGTATTCGTGACCGTATGGCTCTCCAAACTGCCAACCTCCGGAAGACGTCCTCAATCTCTGACGATGAGATGGACGCGACCAAGCTCGCGGTCGAGAAGCCGAAGACAGGGCCTGGGATGGCAGGGGCGTTGGCAGCCGCACAACTCAAAATTCAAGAGTTGGAAGCGAGTGGTGGCCAGGCAACGATTCCTGTTGCGGAGGTTGTGCCTAATCCATGGCAACCGCGGCGGATTTTTGCCGAGGCCGAGCTTTCGGATCTTGCCGAGTCTATTCGCGAAAAGGGGTTGGTTCAGCCGGTGGCGGTGCGGCGCGTTGATTCCGTCTACCAGCTGGTCGCTGGCGAGCGGCGATTGCGTGCGCACAAGATGTTGGGCATGGAGCAAATCAAGGCGGTCATAGTCGACTGCTCTGATGAGGACATGGTTGTTCTTGCGTTGGTAGAGAACATCGGGCGGTCCAACCTAGCCGATTATGAAATTGCGATTTCGCTGCGTCGTGCGGAAGCAGAGTTTCCGAATCGAAAGCGGCTCGCCGAGTCCCTCGGTATGTCTCGCACCGGACTGTATCAGTTCTTGGCGTTCGACAAGCTGCCTGATTTCATTAAGGATCAATTGGACTTGCAGCCCGCGCTGCTTGGGTGCAATGCTGCAGAAGAAATTGTGTCGGCTATCAAAAAGCATGGCACTGCCGGTTTGGCTGCGGCAAAGGACTTGTGGCCAGACGTTGTCAAAGGAGAAATTCTTCAGGGACGATATGCTGCCGCGATCGTAGCGCAGGCCACCCGTCAGGGTTCGAGAGCGGCGGCCCGCGAGCGGAGCATCGCGAAGTTCTTTTCGGGAAAGGAACAGGCCGGGAGCATTACGAAGGACGTGAACTCGTTCACCGTCAAAATCAAGACCGGGTCCCTTAGCGAAATTCAAGAGACTCGAATCCGGCAACTTATCAGCGAGCTTTACAAGGAAGAACCAAGCGCGCAGCAGTAATCGAACTTATTGGACAGAAGCCCGCAACTTTGCGGGTTTTTTTTCGTCCCCAAAGCGATACGCCCGTAACACTAGAGTGTCGGCAATAAGGGAAGTTACAGGGAGCGCTCGGAGAGCGCGTGCCCGCGAGGTTTCGACGCGCTGAACCCGACATGGCCCCACGGCTCGGACGACGTCGTGCGGTGTCAGTAGTACCGACACTTCGGCCTTTCGTTCCGACCTGACCCGCACCGCACGTTGTACCTCGAGCGGACGTCAAGGTGTCAGTATTACTGACGCGCTGAACCTCCGGATAGCGCCATGGCTCGGGCGACGTCGTGCGGTGTCAGTAGTACCGACACTTCGGTCTTTCTGTGCGGCTTGACCCGCGCTGCACGTTGTACCTCGAGCGGATGTCGAGGTGTCAGTATTACTGACACGCTGAACCTCCGGATAGCGGCCATGGCTCAGGCGACGTCGTGATGTGTCAGTAGTACCGACACTTTGGCGACCTGTGCTTACGTCAACTGCAGGTTAGGTGTTGCCTGAATGAGAACAGGCTTAAACGAGGCCTGCCTGTCTGGAAGACGTTCCGTCGAATGGACCATGTGACGGAAGAACACGCCAAGCAACTCGAACGCCAGTATCCATGGCCTCCAGTGTTCCCGTCATCCTGACTTGAGGTCGATCGCTAGGCGCGCCCACCTAGTGCATCGCCGTCCGCCAAACGCTAATTCAAAGCGCCGCCGCCGGCCCTTCGCCGGCACGGTGTCGGCGACGCCATGCGGGCCCGTGGAGCTTCTGGCTTGGCGTATCAGAGACCCGCCGGTTCAGCGCGCCGGCAATCTTGCATGATGTCGTTGAGACTGACCGGAGAAGGCGGTGCCGGCATTTACCGTGAGCCGTGCGAGGCGATCTGCAAGTCGTTAGCAGCCTGTTTTGCGCGGGGATGGTTGCGCGCAGCCGGCGGTCGGGGCGGCCGAGATGCCGCGGTTCAGTCTTGCCTGCGGTGTGCGGGTGCGAATCGTGGTGTCGGCCCGGAGATGATCGTTTGGCATGAGCAGGAAATATCATTCATCAAGCCTCCACGCCAGCATCAACTAATAACTTCTAGGTGGCGCGCACCGTCCGGCACCGCATCGACCACCAGCCGGCGGTCGAAGGTGCCCAAGGCGCCCTCATGCAGGCGCGCGATCGCGAGCAGGTACGTGTCGGTCACCTGGTCGGTCGCGAGGATGCGGCTCGCGTCGACGTGCTCCCGATCGAGCAGGCTCAGGCCGTTGGACCAAAAGATGTGGCCAGGATGAGCGCGCAGCTTTGCGACGAGTGGCGCGACCGCGGCCGACGTCTCAATTGCTTTCGGGTAGCGCGATGATGCGCACGCCGTTTTCGATCAACGGGCAGGGTGCCCACGCCGGGTGGTTGACCCGACCGAACCATTCGTGTGCAGCTTCGCGCTGTACGTGCCCGGCGTCGAGCAGCGCAATCAGTACGTTGATGTCAAGCAGATACGCCATCAGGGTGCCTCGTCGCGGCATCTGGTTGACGGGTTCGGGCGTGACGGAGCCGGCGGCGTGAGCATGGCAATACCGGCAGGCCGTCGCGCGTGGTGGCTGCGGCTGAAGGGCGCTGCAGCGCCGTGCGGGCGAGCTGCGAGATGACGCGGCCGATCGACACGTGCTCGCGGTCGGCGCGCGCGCGGGCGAGGGCGAGCACGTCGTCATCTATATCGAGGGTGGTTCGCATACAGGGGCCTCCGCAGATACCCGGTTGTTCCACACCCGTCAGGATCGTCCGGTTCGCATCAAGCATCAAACATCATTCAGGAGTCCTTCTGACTTGGGCTGCGTTCTCCGGTAATCTGCGATGAACGACAAAAACCGGTTGTTGAGATCCGCTCTAGGCGGCACTTTGCGAAACCCGATCGCGATGAGGGCCGAAGAAACCTAGGGAACCTTCAGGCGATAATAGGGCCAATCTGTCGTCCCCGTGAAACATTCCATGGCGCATGCCGTGTCGGCGAAAATCGTTGTCTGGCAAGGCTCGCACAGTGATCGCCGAGGAATGTTTCACGAAAAGCAGGGTGCCGGCGCGTGGCCCGTTCGCCATTCCGACCTTGACCGATGGGCGACAGTGCTTTTGTCCCCATTCGCCTGCACGTTGTAGCAAAAAGAACGTAATTTGTAGCGTTCCCGCGCGCCCATGTGTGGTGCATGATCGCTGGGTGGCGGTCTCCGGAAACTGCCGACGGGACGGGCGAACTTGCGGCGGCCGTCACATGACCCATTCCGGCAGCAGAACATTGGCCGGCGCGCGCCGTCGTCAGCGGTACTAGCCGCCTTGCCGGCGGCGTGAAAGACCGCGGGAGCAGTAGATATTCATTTCACATAATGAGAAACAGTTTGTAACCGTTCCACGATTTGAACAGGTTCTTCCTCAGACTATTCGTGTCGTTGAAGTCTTAGGGGAACCAGCGATGGCCTTGTCGAAATTGCAGAGAGCTGCCTTGGCTCCTGGTCGTCTGGCCGAAGTTTTGAGCGCCTACGCGGACCGCACTTTCACGTTCCCGCTTGTCGCGCTGGTGTTAATTGCGTCTATCTGGGCAGTTACCGTTCAACGTATTCACGACGAGGGTGAGCAGGCCCATACCGCCGCGGCCGTCACGAGTTCACGCCTGGCCAGCGCCTTCGCGGCGCACATCGCAAAAACTGTTCACGACGCCGATGTAGTCGTGCAGTGGGTCAGGTATGAGTACGAGCGTTCGCCGGCGACATTTTCGCTCTCCGACTACAAGCAGCGAGGGCTTGTCTCGGCCGATACAGCGTTACAGGTAACGATCGTCGACGCGGCGGGGCAGGTTGTGCAAACAACGACGCCGGACGCGCGCGCCGTGAACCTATCAGATCGGCTGCACTTCCGGGTTCATGAGAAAGGGAACATCGGGCTCTATATCAGCCAGCCAGTGCTCGGACGCGTTTCGTCACACTGGACGCTTCAGTTCACCCGCCGACTCAATCATCTTGACGGTACATTCGCAGGGGTGGTCGTTGTCTCAGAAGATCCAAATTTTCTGACTGACGGGTTCTACAACCTTGATGGCCTTGGCCTCCACGGGATGCTGACTGTGCTGTCCGACAACGGCTATTTGCTATCGCGACTGGCCGGTGGGGCGCCCGCGTCGCCCAATGGGCCACCCGCCTCGGCCTATTCGGCAATGACCGGAGCGAAGGGAAAGGTTGTTAAGGATCCGGTGGATGGCGTTCAGCGTGTAGTTTCATATCGCCATCTGTCTGCATATCCCGTCTCAGTAGTCGCGGGCGTTTCGGCCGAGGACGCACTGGCTCCGTATCGCCGAGCCAAGGTGCTCTACTGTGCGATCGCCTCCTTTTTGAGCCTGTCGCTTTTGGCTGCTGCTGCTTGGCAGGTGGTAGTGACCTGTCGATTTCGGAAACTGGCCGAGACGGACTCACTAACTGGACTGCCGAATCGGCACCTCATGCTGCAAACCGCGCGCCGATGGATGCGCGATGAAGAACCAGGCATGGTAGGGCTCCTATACGTCGACCTGGATAACTTCAAGGTCATCAACGATACGTTGGGGCATAAGGTTGGGGACGACCTGTTGCGTAACGTTGCCTTTCGTCTTCAAGAGTGTGCGACATCAGAAGATTTGCTGGCGCGGATAGGTGGCGACGAGTTCGCGTACGTCCTGCGAGGCGAGCACGCACTCGCGCACGCCGAACGGATAGCTGTCGATATCATTCAGGCGTTCAAACGTGTATTCGTCATGCGTGGTCACGACTACACCGTCAACGTCAGCATCGGTATTGCCTTGCATAGCGATCCGGATGACAGCGAGTTTGGACTACTGTCGAAAGCAGACCTGGCGATGTATGCGGCCAAAGAACGTGGTCGTCAGGGCGGGGAAAGTCGGTTTCATATCTATACCCGTGACCTTTCGGATCGCGCGCTATCGCTGATCGAGCGACAGCAGGCGTTGCAATACGCAATCACCAATCGTGAATTTTTCGTGCTCTATCAACCGATTGTTAGCGTCGAAGGTACGCTACGCGGCGTAGAGGCGCTTGTCCGATGGAGGCATCCGCAGAAGGGCGTATTGAAACCCGACCAGTTCATCCCCCTCGCGGAATCCTCCAGTCTGATAGTGCAACTTGGTGAGTACGTCTTGCGGCAGGCGTGCCGCGAGTTCCAGGCCTGGCAGGAAGCGAGTGACAACCGGCTCTTTCTGTCGGTCAATGTGTCGCCGGTTCAACTCGCCCGGGGAGGGTTGGCGCACACCATCAAGGAATGCCTTAACGACAATCTGATGGATCCCGATGTACTCCAGCTCGAGATAACCGAAACGGCGGTGCTTTCCGGAAGCCGCGAACTGCGATCACGGCTTCAGGATATTCGCCGACTGGGCGTCAGGGTTGTGCTGGATGATTTTGGCACCGGTCAATCGTCGCTATCGCATCTGACCTCGCAGACCGTCGACGGTATCAAGGTCGACCGGCAATTCACCGAAGCGGCGCCGGGCCAGAAGATGGCAGCGGCCCTGGTTGAAAATCTTGTTCGGCTTGCGCGGGACGTCGGGCTATCGTTGGTGGTTGAAGGTGTCGAGACCCGGGAGCAGGCAGCATGGTTATCGCGTTTCAAGGACGTGTCACTTCAAGGATACCTTTATGGTCGTCCGGCACCGATCACTGAACTAACGGCAATGCTCAAGGTAGGTCAGTAATGTTCGGCTCGGTGGTCGAAAAGTTACCAAATGCTCGCGCGAACGTCGTGTATCAACGACGTGAGAGGGGCGGGTCGGATAGCGTCATTTTGCGCCTGCGGGACTATGGCGAGGGACGCTTGATCCTCGAGCGCGTGATCTCCCGTCCGGATGATGTGAGTCTTACGCTCCTTCTACCGCTGCGGGGCGAGCGGGCGCTGCAGGAATTTTCGGGCGCTGATCCGTGGGGCGACATTCTCGCGCCGGCCTACGATGCGATCAAGAGTGCGTGCCGACAGACGTTCAATGGGAGGAAGCGCCCGCCACGGCGCATTCGATCCGTGAGCGTCGACGATGTGCTGGCAAGCATGCCTGCCTGCACCAATGAATACGATCTCGCAGCGCTGTTGGATGACCTTTCTAGTTCGCTTGGTGCTGAACAATACTGCATCACCTGGATCGATTTCGATAGTCGTGGCGACAGGGCGGAGCATCGGTATCTCGTCGGATGCGATCCTGCTTGGATGCAGAAGTACGTGTATCGATCGGGCTACATGAATGACCCATTGCTCGAATATGCGAAGCGAAACGCATCTCCGGTAACGACATCTGGTCTTCAAAACGGAGCGACAGAACACTGGTTACTTCAGGAAGCGCAGGGCCATGGTTTGTACAGCATGCTCACGTGTCCAGTGCACGAGCCCGCGAGATCGACATTAACAATTCTGCAGGCAGCTGTCGGGGCGAACTGCGCCGATGGCGATGGGATCCTTTCGCGCAATCAGAACAGGTGGCGTAGCGCCGCTGGCGCCCTGTCGGACTGGCGGCTGAATCAGCTGCGCGAGTTTGCAGGACAGTTTCAACTCGTTGGTGAGGAGTTGACCGTGTTGCGTGCCTTATTGCATTGGAAGGACAGCTCTGCAGAGACGATCGCTACCGCACTGGATATGCGTGCGCGCCACGTCAGACAGGTCGTATACCCAAGGATTACTCGAAAAATGGGTGTCTCTCACATCAAGGAAGCGGTAGCACTTGCTTTTAAATGCGGATTGATTAACTAAACAATTGGTCGCGCATATAGGGTTATCACATTTTTCAGGTGTTGGGAATAGAAAATAGAAAGTGGAATTTACGCAGGCTTGTCGGCTAAATTGACTCCAAGTTTGCGAGCCGGTTCTTCTATTCCTGACGATGAAAACTACGATTCTCGCTCGATCCGTTTGCTTCGCGGTAGCGTGCCTGCTGGTCGCTGGTGAGTCACGCGCAGCTCTCGGAGATAAGCAAGTGTACTGGTCGATGGTCACGTCATACCCTGAGGACACCGTATCAGGCCACGGTCTTCGCTCGTTCGCCGAACACGTCGCAACGGAAACGCAAGGTTACATAGCGCCGCACATCCAGTATCGGACAAGCAGGCGCGCGGCACAGCTGGTCGACGACGTACGAGCGGGCGATGTCGACGCAGCAGACATCTTCGGTGGCAATCTGGCCGCCCTCGATCCGCTGTTCGAACTGTCAACGTTGCCATTTCTTGCGCGTAGCGAAGCGGACGCGAAAGCATTGGCGTGCATTGCGGAGCCAGCCTATCGTCGCGTGCTTGCGAAAGTCGGTTTGCATCTGCTGGTGGTGTCGCCCTGGCCGCCCACGGGGCTCTGGTCGCTCACGCCTCTCAAGAACGCGAGCGATATCACGCATCTGAAAGTTCGTACCTATGACGAAACGTCGGCGACCGTGCTG
This sequence comes from Paraburkholderia sp. BR10141, assembly GCF_056155635.1. NCBI lineage: Bacteria > Pseudomonadati > Pseudomonadota > Betaproteobacteria > Burkholderiales > Burkholderiaceae > Paraburkholderia > Paraburkholderia sp. BR10141. The sequence goes on from NZ_JBMIQH010000041.1 coordinate 21,222, forward strand.
GGCAACGTGGGTGCACAGGCGGCCAGTTTGCCTATGGAGCAGGTCAAGTCGTTAGTTGGCGAGGGTGGTATCAATGCAGTGCTGTCTTCCGGGGACGGATCGGTCGGTAACACCCTCGCCGGCATACTTCCGAATTTCGCTGCAGTTCGATACGCCTTCCCGGTTTCGTTTCTTGTGATGAGCGAGAGCCGCTTCAAAGCGCAGTCGGCCCAGCGGCAGCGGCAAATCACAGCTGCTGCTCGTGGTGTGCAGAGTGCGGAATGGCAAGCACTTCCTGAACGGATGGCGATCAACTATGCGCACATGAGGAATAACGGCGTGGTCATCGAGGATCCGATTTCGCCAGAGCTGCGCGCGACGCTGCAGAACGAAGGCCGGGCTAGGGCGCGCGAGTGGCTGGGTAGGGTGGGGCCAGCTGGTCAGGCCATTCTTGATGCCTACATTAATCGTCAGACTGCTCCGGCCGGCACTGGGTGCCGGCCGGGAGTGGTGGAAACACTCGACGCGGCGGTCTGGGATGAATAAACGAGCCAGGATTGCTTTCGTTGTCGCGGCAGCGAGGTGTGCAACTCGAGGAATGAGGTGGTTGGTGATGGTGCGATTTCGGTTGATACGCACTGCGAAAGTACTGTAAGAGTTGATGTGAGGGAAGAAATGAATGCAAAGTCAATCGATCTGAACGTCGATCTCGGCGAAGGGTTTGAGCATGACTTCGAGCTGATCAAGCTCGCGAGTTCGGTCAACATCGCCTGCGGCTGGCATGCTGGCGACCCTCTGACGATGCGACGGGTCACAACAGAGGCGATTCGACAAGGCGTCGCAATTGGAGCGCACCCGAGCTTTCCTGATCGCGAGAACTTCGGCCGCGCACCGATGTACCTACCGGCTGACGAAGTTTATGCCGGCGTGCAGTATCAAGTGGGTGCGTTGGCGGCTGTCGTGGCGGGCCTCAACGGCCGCCTGGTGCACGTGAAGCCTCATGGGGCACTCTACAACATGGCTGAGGTCAACGACGAGCTCGCCGTCGCCATCGTGCAGGCGATAAAAGACTACGACCCGGGGCTGCTTATCTACGGACTCGCTGGTGGTCTGCTCGTCCGCCTGGCCCGTGAAGCGGGATTGCTTGCAGTTGACGAAGGCTTTGCTGATCGCGCATACACCCCGGAAGGCAAGCTTGTGCCGCGATCGCAGGCGAATGCCGTGTTGGATAGCGATGTAGCGGCGTGTCAGCAGGCGCTGGGCATGGTGCGTGATGGCCGGATCAAGGCAATCGATGGCCGCTGCATCAAATTTCAGCCAGGGACACTGTGCCTTCACGGGGACGGTGCCCACGCTGTGGCGTTTGCGAACCAGATCGGCGATGCCTTACGCGACGCCTGCATTGCTGTCAGGGCGCCGCAGACTACGCGGCACGTTTCGGAGCACGCGTGAAAAGCGAGGTCGCCTAAAAGGCGAGATCGATTGCTTTCTTGACGAGCAACTGATCGACCTGACCGGAGTCGGCGGCACTTTGGTAAATGAGGGCGACCAGTTTGGACTTTTTCTCTGTGTCGATGGGACGCTTTTCAAGCGCGATGTCGACCGAGACGAGGACGCGGCACAGCATATGTTCATCGACAGCGCCGTGGCGCATCATACGGGTTCCCGTCACCAGGTACAGGATGTCGAAGCCGCGCTGAGCGAGAGCCGCCAGATAGCCGACATCAGGCAGACGCACGCCCTGTTCGTAGTTGAATTGCGCACGACGACTGACGCCGGAAATTGCATGCATCTCGCCTTGGGAAAATCCGAGCCGTTCGCGTTCCGCAATAAGTCGCGAGCCAAAGGTTTCTGGCATAAATGTTCTTAAAATTGACAAGTGGCACAAACGTGCCTATATTCTGCAAATGTGATCAAACTTGCTCAGTATAGAGGGGCTTGAATGGCACTCAAAACCGTGGAAGAGGTTCGGCATGAATTCGATCGATGCGGCGTCCCGGTATCAAGCTGAGGGAATCAACGCAGACGCCGCCCAATCTATCGTAAGCGGAGTGTTGCCGGAACGGTCCAAAGGCAAGTTGAGGACATGCTCATTGTGCGGCCGCCCGTATCTGACGCAGTACCACCGGAAAGGGAGGGGTAGGCGACGGTGAGCAACTAAAGCGGCGACTTCAAGCGGGCTTCGTTGCTGAAGCTGACGGCACGAACTACGGTCCGCGCATCGCGGCAAACGCGCACGGCCTTCGCTGTTGCCATTGAGTGATCTCCATCGAATGAGAGTGCAGTGCGAATCTTCAGTCGCTATATATAAAGCAGTCCTACTTATATGATAAGGAAACCTGAGTGAGGTCTGTGCGCCAGTCGAAATGGTGTGTGCAGCTCATCCGTATGCGCATCGCACGTCGAAATCGCAACTCGCCGCTTCTTCGACCAGCCAATGCACGAGTTGGCCTGTCGCGGCTTCGTTCGCGTGTGTGATGCTGGACAGGAGAGATAGCAGGAAGGGCTCCCCGGGCCGATGGCGTGCCCGTGGGAACTGACCACATCGGAGGGCACGGAAATGGGCGCAGTTTTCGGGTTGATTCAAAAGGGCGTGTGCGCACTGCTGCTGTTCGTGGCGGTGACGTCTTTCCTTGGCTTCGCGTACTGGTTGGTTGAGCGGCATTCATCGCCGCGTGAGCTGTTTGCGGTGGCGATCGTGGGTTTGGGTTGGGCCGCGATCGGCTGCGTTGCCTACAGGCGCGGTTGGCCGCGCGAGAAGCGAGGGGGGTGAGCCATGCGGAACCTCTTTGGAGATCGTCTTGTAAAACGGGGCTCAATTGGCCTGTTGCAGCTGGGCGTGCTCGCCGATTGGGGCTGCGGCGGTCCGGGCTGGCTTCTCGAACACTACGTACGCTGGGTCGACCAGCGGATGCAGGGGCTGTCGCTATCGGCCATTGTTCCGGCCGCTCTCGACTCGGGCATGGGCGGTACGGCTGCAAAGCGGGTGACGCCCCAACTGCCTGCGGTCGCGGTTGCCGTCGCTGAAGGCGTCGCGCGTCGGCTCAGGCGCGACCGAGGCGCCACATGAAAGCCCGCCTCGTGTTTGGGCCCGCAACGGAGCGGTCATGATGCCAGTCGACTTCGCGATGCTCGCGCAGCAATGCGCCCCGGCCGTCTATCCGACCACCCTGCAGGCGCTCGTCAGAGCCGAATCCGGTTTCAATCCCTTCGCCATCGGCGTGGTCGGCGGCCACCTGGTGCGCCAACCGCGCAACCGCGACGAGGCGGTGGCGACCGTGCGCGCGCTTGAGGCGGCTGGCTGGAACTACAGCATGGGCCTGGCCCAGGTCAATCGCGCGAACCTGCGGATCTATGGCCTTACCCCTGAAACCGCGTTCGATCCGTGCGCGAACCTGCGGGCGGGCGGCGCCATCCTCGCCGAATGCTACACCCGCGCGGCCGCCGGCGGACGCGTGCCGCAGGATGCCGTGCGTGCGGCGCTTAGCTGTTACTACAGCGGCAATTTCACGCGCGGCTTCAAACCGGATGTGGGTGGCACGAGTTATGTCCAGCGCGTGGCTGCGAACGTCCCCGATAGCGAAGCCAGCGCTGCTGTCGTGCCGCCGATCGCTGTCGTACCGGAGGGCAAGGCACCCGTTGTGCATACAGCATCGCGCGCAGTAGTGCACCCGGCCCGTGTGCGGCGGGCCGATGACTCAGTGAGCACCGACACCGGGGCCGAGCACGCCCAACAGGTCAATCACCATCCAGCCTGGGACGCCCTGGGCGATTTTTGACGGAGCAGGCAGATGAAGAAGATTCTTCTCGAACCCTTGACCGGCCGTGCCGCGGCTTTGGTGCGTTTGCGTGGCAGGAATGCCGGGCGCATCGGCGCCGTGGTCATGTCGATGGCCGCCCGCGGAGCCCGGGCGGGCGGTGGCCTGGCAGCGGGCACGTCGGCGGCCAACACCTTCACGCTATGGTTTTACGGATTCTGTGGCGTGATGGCTGGTTCGTATCTGCTGTGGGTTGGGGTCCAGTGCTGGTCCAACAAGGCCGACTGGATTCATGACTTCGGCGGCGGCATCGCGAAGGTGGCCGGCGTGGGTTCGGCACTCGTGCTCGCCGGCTGGGCTTTCGGACTCTTCGCCTGAATCACCATGGAAGACGAACGCACGCTGTACCCCTCCTACGCGGGTCTTAACCGTACCGCGATGATCGGCGGCGTCCCGATGTTTCCGGCGCTGATCATCGGCTGTACATCGCTGATCACCAGTATGGTCGGTGGGTTCGTGCTCGGTCCCGGTGGTCTGTTGATAGGCTCGGCTGGTGTGCCCGTCTTCCTGTTTTTCCGGCATGTCTGCGAGACAGATGACCAGGCACTGCGCCTGACGTGGCTGGAATTTCGCTGCTGGCTGGACCGCCGTCGTGTGTCGGTATTCGGCAGGACATACACGCTCGCACCGATGCGGTATGGCCGCGACCTGAACGTGTACACCCGCTCGTTTTCGCGTGGCCGGGACCTTGAGCGCTTCGAGGCGCTGCGTCAGCGCCTGCTTGCGCAGGCAGAGGAGGACGAAGATGAATGACCGCAAGCCTGCGCTGTCAACAGATGGCGCTGCCAGTTCGTGCACGCCTATTGTGGGCTACGCCATGACGGCTGGTGCTCCCGGTTCGGGCAAGACAATGTATGACGTGTTTCGCCGGCTCGCGGAGGAGCGCCGTCGCATTTGCGGCGCGGACGACATGCCGTACGCGGGAGACGAAGCATGCGCGTGACCAACGAACTGAACCGGCTTGTTACGTCCGCGGAGGACAAGCTGCCGCGCATCGGCCGTCCGGTGTCGGAAACGGTGACAAGCGTCGACAACGGCGGCGCCTTCCTGGTGATGCGCGTGAACGGCGTGCCGTTCGAATCGGTGAGCCGTGGCGAGATCGAAGCACGCTACGACGGCTGGAACCGTCAGCTGGCCGCGATGACGCTGGAGAAAGGCAATCGCCTGTCGCTGTGGACCACGTTTCGTCGGCGCAGCATCTCGTTCGGCGACGAGTACCGCTTCTACAATCCGTTCATCCAGCAGGCCGTCGACAAATACCTGCGGCGTTTCCGCAGGCACGATCACTTCGAGAACAGTTTCTACATCACCGCGATCCTGCAGGGCGACGACCTGGACGAGACGGTGCGCGAGCTCGAGGAGCTGGGCGAGGGACTGATGAAGGCTATCGTTGCCTACGATCCTCAACTGCTCGAAGCATACGGGCACAACGGCATCCTGTTCTCGGAGGCGTATCAGTTCATTGGCGAACTCGTGAATGGCGTCGACGAGCGCGTGCCGGTCACGCAGGCCACCGGACGCGACCTGATCCCGACGTCGCACCTGCACTTCCACTACGACACGGTTGAGATCCGCACCGATCGCTCAACCCGGTTCGCGGTCTGCTACGACCTGAAGGATTTTCCGAAGGCCGGCTGGGGGCAGACGAATCCGCTGCTGTCGCTGCCCGTCGAATTCACCTTCACGCAGAGCCTGGGCTGTCTGAGCACTGCCGAAGCGATGAAGGCGATCGAAGACCAGATCAATCACCTGAGGTCGGTCGAGGACAAGGCGAAACACCAGATCAAGGAACTGGAGGATGCGGTGGCGCTGATCGCCGGTCGGGATCTCGCATTCGGCGACTATCACGGGGCGCTCGTCGTGTACGGCGACACGCCGGAGAAGGCCATCAGCAACGGCGCGTACGTAACCAGTCGGGCGCTGAACGATTGCGGTTTCAAGTTCGTGAAGGCGACGGCATCGGCACCGTTCACGTACATGAGCCAGGTGCCGGGATTCAGGACGAAGCCGCGGCCGATGCCGAAATCGACCCGCAGTCTCGCGTCGTCGTTTTCGATGCATACCTATTCGGCCGGCAAGGCACGCGGCAATCCGCTCGGCGATGGCTCGGCCCTCATGCCGGTGCAGACCGTTGCGAAAAGCCTGTTCAGCCTGAACTGTCACGCTTCGCGCCTGGATGAGGACAGCGTGGGCGAGAAGGTTGCCGGCCACACGCTTATTCTCGGCTCGACCGGCACGGGCAAGACCACCCTCGAGACGATGCTGCTCGCCTTCCTCGAGCGGTTCGACCCGAAGATCTTCGCGCTCGATCTCGATCAGGGTCTGCGGATCTTCCTCGAGGAGATGGGAGCTGTCTACTACACGCTTCGCGAAGGCGAGCCGACCGGTCTTGCGCCGTTTGGCCTGCCCGAGACGAAGCGCAACCTCGCGCACCTTTACGACCTGGTGGGTGCCTGCTGCCGCGACGAGAACGGCAAGCTCAGTGCTGACGACCAGCGGCAGATCAAGCACGCGGTCGACACGGTCATGAAGCTCGAGAACATCGAGCACAGAACCTTCAGCCGCCTGCTGGAGTCGATCCCGGATACGGGCGACGAGAACGGCCTGTGGGTCCGTCTTAGCCAGTGGTGTGGTGCAACTAACGGTCGATTCTCGTGGGCGCTGGACAACATACCGGATGCGTTGACGAACATTGCCGAGGTGCGCCGGATCGGTTTCGACGTCACTGACTTCCTGAAGAAAGACTATGCCGCCACGGAGCCGGTGCTTGCACACCTGCTGTACCTCAAGGACCAGATGCAGAAGAGGGGCGGACTGCTCGCAACGGTGATTGCCGAATTCTGGCTGCCGGCCAGCTACCCCACCACGCAGGAGCTGATCCGCAAGTCGCTCAAGACGGGCCGCAAGGCAGACGAATTCCTGATCCTGGATTCGCAGTCGCCGGAGGACGCAATCCAGTGTCCGGTGTTCGCCGAGATCCGCGACCTGACGGCGACAAAGATCTATCTGCCGAACCCGGACGCGACGCGCGACGGTTACAAGCTCCTGAACCTGACCGACCGCGAATTCGACACGCTCAAGAGGCTGTCGAAGGAGTCCCGCACGTTCCTGATCAAGCAGAGCAACCAGTCGGCGTTTGCAACACTGGACCTGGGCGGCATGAACGACGAGATCGCGGTGCTTTCCAGCAGTCTGGACAACGTTGCGATCTGGGAAGAATGCACGCGCGACGCACATGGCGACACGGACCTGCGAATGCAGCTGTTCCAGGCACGCCGCAAGGGCAAACGCGATCGAAAGCACGAGGCCGAGGTTGTTGAGGAAACCGAATGACGACGACACACGATCTTCAGCGCTCGTCGTCGATCGAGCCAGCGACGGGCGAACATCCTAGCAGCCCAGCTTGGGAGCACGACGATGAAAATCATTCGCAATTTGACGGGCGCCGCATTGATCGTGGCCACATTCACGATGCAGGCAGCGCAAGCGCAGGGTGTCCCGGTGATCGACCTGCAGGCGATCGCGCAGGCGATCTCGACTGTCAAGCAGCTGGAGCAGCAATACAGCCTGCTCTCTGACCAGTACCAGTCGACGATCGGCAATCGCGGCCTAGGAATCATCTTCAATGACCCGTCGCTGCGCAACTACCTGCCGGATCAGTGGCAGTCGGTCTACGACGAAGTGAAGAGCGGACAGTTGAACGGAATCAGCGGCCTCGCCAGCAGTATCGAGAGCCAGGAGGGGATGACCGCGTACACGCCCGGGCAGCAACGTCTGAACGATACTCTGGCCGCCAACAAGGCAATGGCGATGCGCTCGTATCAGGCGTCGATCGACCGGCTGACGAACATCCAGCAGCTGATGCAGCAGTCAAACCTCACGCAGGATCCGGCGGCGAACGCCGATTTGCAAAACCGGTGGGCGGCAGAGAACTCGTCGATCAACGCGGAAAAGATGCGCCTCGATCTCGCGGCGCGACTTCAGGATGCGGAGAAGGATTTCGCGCAACAGGCTGCCCATAACGACATGCAGCAACGGCTGAATGGCGACGACAACGCCGATCAATAACGCGGAGTGCGATCGTGCAACTGCAAATCTTTACCGAAATGTTCAACTCGTTCGATCAGAACGTGCTGAACACGATCAATACCGGCTCGGCCCGGATGATCTCACTCATCAGTCCGCTGGTCGCTGCCTGCTTTAGTCTCTATGTCCTGCTCGTACTCGTGTCGTACTGGCGTGGCCACAACGACAGCCCGATATCCGACTTCCTGCTGAAGATGGCAGGGTGGGCGGCTGTGCTCACGCTCGGGATGAATATCAGCTATTACAGCGAGTACGTGGTGCCGTTCTTCAATGGCCTCGGGGACGATCTAAGTAGTGCCTTGATGGGTGGCAACAGCCTGAGTAGTGGGCTCGATACGCTGTTGAATCTCTATATATCCGCTATCAAGAGCATGTACAACGGATTAGGCGTTACTGATGTTGGTCTATTCGTCGAGGTTTCAGTGCTCGCACTCTGCATCCTCCTAGTTGGTGTGCCATTTCTTGCTATTGCTGCGGCCTACATCATCCTTGCGAAGTTCGCACTTGGATTGCTGCTTGCGCTAGGGCCTGCGTTCATCGTTGCGGCGCTGTTTCCTGCCACGCGGCAATTTTTCCAAAACTGGGTTGGGCAATGCCTGAACTATGGTCTGCTCGTTGCGCTGTTCGGTGCCGTGGGTGCAATCGAGGTGAGTTTTATGACCTCGGTGCTGCCGAAGAACTTCAGTGTCAGCGATGTCATGCTGACCTACACCATTGAGGGAAAGATTATCGCTGCAGGGCTGGTGTTCATCGTGGTGTCGCTGAGCATGCCGTCACTTGCATCGCAATTGGCAGGTGGCGTAGGTATCTCATCGATGGTCGGTAAGATCGGCAACGCGGCCAGTGGAGCCATGAGGGCGATGAAGCTGATGGGTGGTTCCAGAGGTGACGCATCGTCAGCGTCCACTAACTCAATCGGCCGCGCCTGATCTTGACTACTACCAGGAGGAATCGATGAGGGCCATCCGGTTTATGACTGCGGCAGTTGTGGTCATTGTTTCATTGACACAATTCGGTTGCGGTAAGCATGACGGCAACGAATTTGTGGGCACATGGAAACGCGTCAGCCAGAACGGCTGGTTCGAAGTGAACATTGCTCGGAATGGTGATGGAGACGACTTCTACGTTTCACACAAGGTTCCCAATCTCGGTGCCGATGGCGAAGCGGATAAATGGAAAATCGTGCGGGAACCAGCAGTAGCGCAGGACGGAAAGATGGTTGTAAGTGGTGGGGTTCCGTACGTCATCACGATCGACAAGGCAACTGGACATCTTGTTGTTCCCGGTGCCGAGTTTGAACGCTCGAAGTAAATGATGCGCCGTCCGTCGGAGCAGCCAGCGACGGCGGACACTACACCCCGATCGGAGATTGACGTGAAATTAGTCGTCGTGCTTTTCGGCGCCGCGCTGCTTGCTGCGTGCTCGTCGGCGCCAAAGCCGACCCAACCTGAGGGGCCGTGGATGCCTGTCAACCATGCGACACAGGGGAGTGCGCCATGAAATGGATGCCATGGAAGCCGGCGCGGGTGCAGGCTGAGCCAGTCGCGGTTGCCGTCGACGGCAATTGCGCGGCCGCGCTGCAGCACATTGCGGCAAAACTCGCCGACGCCGAGCCGCGCGAGATGGCGCGGATGTATTTCAGGGAAGCGCTCTCGTTCGAGAAGTCCCGGCAGCAGCTGCAGGAAAACATGACGAAGATTGCATGGCGCGTTGCGGGCGGGGCCATGTTCATCGCACTTATCTCTATTCTTGGCTCGTCAGCCTTAGTACAACTAAAGAGACCGTCACCACCCGTGATTATTAAGGATAACACCGCGACCGGCGACGTGCAGGTGATTGATGTCGCGCACAGTGGATCCGTGACGTTCGGTGAACTCGAGGTGCGGGCAGCACTGCGCACGTATGTGAAGCTACGTGAGAAGTACGACTGGTACACGATCCAGGACGCGTACGACACCGTGACGCTGATGAACTCACCACGCGAGCAGGCGTTGTACGCGGCGCTCTACAACCGCAAGAACTCGCCGCAAAACGTGCTCACCGACAAATATCGCGTGATTGTGCGCCCAGGTGCAATTACGTTCGTCGGATCCACCGCACAGGTGTTCTTCTCGAAGACGATGCTTTCGCTGCCGTCGCAGGGCGGCTCGACGTCACCGCCGCCTAAAACCGAATACTGGGTCGCGACGATCACCTACGAGATAGGCGATCTGCCGACCCGCAGCGACGAACAGGAGCTCAATCCAACGGGCTTTCGTGTCACCAGCTACTCGGTTGACCGCGACTGGACGCGCAGCACCGCAGACGGCGCGACACCGATGCCGTCCGCGGCCACATCGTCCCAGTCGGCACCGTCGAGTATGTCGTTGAGTGCACCGGCCGGAGGGGCCAATCCATGACCATCCGGTTCCCGAAAGCGCTTACTGCAGCGTCGATCGCTGCCGCGCTATTCGGCATGTGGCTACCGGCTGTCGCCGAAGTCGTGCCCGGTGCATGCGGCAGCGACCGGCACATTGCGTGCGCCGTGTATGACCCGAATGAGACGTACCGGATCGCCTATCGCCCGGGCGAGGCGACTGTCCTCGTCTTCGAGAAAGGCGAAAAGATCGACGGCGGCGGCATGGGCGACGGCAAGGCATGGACGGCTGGCCCAGCCGGCAACGGCTTCTTCTTCAAGCCGAAGGCACCGCAGGCGGCCACCAACCTGATTCTGCTCACGAACAGACGTCGCTATGTGCTCAAGCTGGTCCCGGTCAGGAGGCACGAGGAAGCAGTCTGGTCGCTGACCTTCGATTATCCGGACACGCGTGCAAAGGCGTCGGCGGCGGCCGCGGTGCGCTCGGCCGAAGCGCGGGCACTGCTGGCGCAGACCGTCAGCGCGTCTGGCGTGGGCAACTTCAATTACGACATGCATGGTGATACGACACTCGCGCCAACGGCGCTGTGGGATGACGGCCGCTTTACCTACTTCGAGTTCAGTACGAGCCGCGACCTGCCGCAGATCTATCGCGTGTACGGGGACGGCAAGGAAGCGCTCGTCAATCCTGATGACGTGCGCGGCCCCGTGCTGGTGGTGCACGACACGGCGCAGCGCTTCAACCTGCGCCTGGGGGACGCCGTACTCGGCATTCGCAACAATGCATACCGGCCAGACGGCCAGCTGAACCCGACAGGCACGACGATTCCGGGCACGGTGCGGCTCGTGAAGCAAAAGGAGGCGGGCGGTGAGTGACGATATCAATCTGAGCGGTCCGAACCCGGCGAACCCGACACCGGTCGAGCCCGCCGGCATAGGCGAGCGCGGGGTGCCGGGTGTTGGCCGCACGAAGCGCAAGAGCCCGCTCCGGATGTTACCGATCGTCATTGGGATGGTGCTGGTCCTGCTGTTCGGTGCGATCGCAGTGGGTGTCGCGATCAAACGGTGGTCGGCGCAGCATCACGCCGAGTCCGAGGCGGCAAGGGCGGAAGCGGCAAAGGACAAGCCGTCAGATGACCGGCACGACTTTGCGCGCGACAAGGCAAAGATCGAAAAGCAGCGGGCAGAGGAAGCGGCGATGGCGTCGGAAGCGGCTGTAGCAAGCGCGGCGCTTGCTACACCTGCGCATGCGAACGCAGCCAGTGCAGTGAATGGAAACGGCGCCGCTGCAGCGACGCCGGCCAGCGCCGCCGAGACGCCGGCGCAACTCAAGCTCGATGGCGACGTGCTGCTCACATCAAAGGATGAGAGGACGACCGACGCGGCAGCCCCTGGTGGCACGCCCGGGTTGACCGGTTCGCATGCCGGATTCGCGAAGGATGGACTGGACAGCAAGCTGCAGCCATCGAAGCTGGAAACGGTGAAGGCGGAACTGATGCCGTCGCGAGACTTCCTGCTGATTGCGGGGACGACGATCCCGTGCGTGCAGGGTGCGGAGATCGTGACCGACTACCCGGGCATGACCACCTGCCACGTGGCGAAAGATGTGTACTCGGCGAACGGCAAGGTGCTGCTGGTCGAGCGTGGCTCCGAGGTCGTGGGCGAGCAGCGGCAGGCGCTGATGCAGGGTCAGGCGCGGATCTTCGTGATCTGGACGCGGCTGACGACGCCTGATGGCGTAAAGGTGCAACTCGATTCGCCGGCGGCCGATGCGCTCGGCGGCAGTGGCCTGCCGGCCTACGTCGACAACCACTTCTGGACGCGGTTTGGCGGCGCCATGATGGTCAGCCTGATCAGCGATGCCGGTCAGGCGCTGTCGACACTGGCCGCGAACTCGGGCAGTAGCGGCATCCAGTTTAACAACACCACGAATGCCGGTGGTGAGGTAGCGGCCGAAGCACTGCGCAACACCATCAACGTGCCGCCGACCGCGTATTCGCAGTACGGGTCGATGACGACGATCTTCGTTGCGCGCGATGTGGACTTCTCCGACGTGTACGAACTGGCGACGCCTTGATTCATTTAATTCGAGGTGCTTATGAGTATGCAATACGACGACAGTCTTACGGTACGCAGTCACCTCAAGACACTCGGCATCGCCGCAATGCTGGCGATGCCCGGCGTCACCGAGTTTGCGATTAACCGTCCGTATGAAGGCTGGACCGAAACGCTCGACGGCTGGCAGCGCCATGATCTTCCGAATGCGTCGCTGGAAATGCTGAACCAGTTTGCACCGGCTCTGGCCATCTACAACAAGGCGAAGCCGCCGCTATCGGCGGCCGAGCCGGAGAAGCCGGTGCGCCTGCCCGACGGGGAGCGCGGCCAGATCGTGATTCCACCGGCGTGCGAGCCGGGCACTGTGTCGCTGACGATTCGCGTGCCGAATTCAACGCGCCTTTCGGTACAGCAGTGGTCGGATGCCGGGCGGTTCGCCAGGTTCCGTGATGTGGTCCGGGGCGGACCCGGCGGTAGTAGCGCAATGACGCCGGGCGAGATCGACGCTGCGGCGGCACGGGCAGGCTCAGAGGGCATGGACGTCAGTCGTGCCACTGCGGTGTTCAATCCGTCCCGGGCGCTGGGCGCCTATGGCCTGGCGCGCTTCCAGCATGAGATGCTCGACGCGCTCGCGCAGCGCGATGTCGTGCGGTTTCTGAGGCTGGCCATCCTGAACCGGCTGAACATCGTGCTCGTGGGCGGCACGGGCTCCGGCAAGACCACGCTGATGAAGGCGCTGGCGGACCTGATCCCGATCATTCCGCGCGAGGCGCGTCTGGCGACGATCGAGGATACCCACGAGCTGCCGTTGCCACTGCATCGAAATCACGTTCACCTCTTCTACAGCGAGGCGGTTCCAGCGCGACGCCTGGTGAAGGCGACGTTGCGCATGAAATGCGATCGCGTGCTGCTTGCGGAGTTGCGCGGCGACGAAACCTGGGACTACCTGACGCTGCTCAACACCGGACACCAGGGCGGGTTGACGACGGTGCACGCGAACGACTCGATCGCGACGCTCACGCGCATCGCCACGCTGGTCAAGCAAAGCCCGGTCGGCCAGACGCTCCCGTTCGATTACCTGATGCGCGAGATCCGCATGACGGTCGACGTGGTGCTGTTTATGGAGAACCGGGACCTGACAGAAATCTGGTTCGATCCGGTCAGTAAAAACAGGCTGCTGCGAGGTGATGCATGAGATTGCGATCGAACGATTCCGCCATTGGTGACAGTGGCAGGCACACCGGCCGGGAACCCCTTGAGCGGCAGACGCACGCGGCAGCGGGAGCGTCAGCATGAAAGCCCGTCTCCTTGTTGGCGGCCTGCTTGGCATTGTGTCCGGCGCAGTCGTTTTCGCCGCCGGCCGTCTGCTTCATCTCGACGCGATCAGCGATCCTGTCGAAATGGGGGCCGTGATTGCTCTCGTCGTCGTGACGTGCGCGTTGTGGGGCGTGTGTGCGAGCGCCGTGCTGCTAAAAACCGCGACGCTTGCCGACCGGGTCATCGCGGCCGGTCTGCTTGCACTGGTGGTTCTGATCGGTCTCGCTGCGGCCGGCCAGTACGTCGGCGCGATGCTGTTTGCGAAGCTGGAAAAGTTGCCGGACTCCGCAATCGGGCTGTGGACGCTGCACGACTACTGGCGCGCCTTTGGCGACGTGAAGGCGGTGAAACGCTCGCTGCAGATGGCGACAGCGGCATCGGTCATCGTGCCGCTTGTGCCGGTAGCGGCGATCGTCGCGGCGCTGGTCATGAAGCCGAAGCGCGAACTGCATGGCGATGCCCGCTTCGCCTACAGCTACGAGGTTCGGCGGTACGGCCTGCTCGATGAGGCTAACGGGCGCGGTCGAAACAGGGGCGGCCGCAAGAGCGATCACCGCGACCCGTCGATCATCGTAGGGCGGTACAAGGGCAAGTACCTGACGTTCCGCGGAACGGAGTTCGTGATGGTTGCTGCGCGAACGCGTTCACGCAAAGGTGCAGCCATTGTGATCCCGAATCTGCTCACCTTTCCGGATTCGGTGGTCGTACTCGATGTGAAGGGAGAGAACTACGACCTGACGTCGCGGTACCGGCAGGCCTGCGGCCAGCAGGTGTTTCGCTGGGCGCCATTTGATCACACTGGCTACACGCACCGCTGGAATCCGCTTTTCAGGATTGCGAAGAGTGCATCCTTCGTGCGGGTCGGTCGCCTGCAGGCGATTGCAGCGCGCCTGTATCACACGACCGACGGTCGCAACAAGTTCTTCTATGAGCAGGCGAGTGACCTGTTCATGGGCTTCGCGCTCTACCTGATGGAGATGACGGGTGACTGTACGTTCGGACAGGTGTTGCGGCTCGCGACCACGCCCGACAAGAAAGTGCGTGAGCACCTTTCGGATCTGATGCAGCACGAGCCGCAGAAGGGGGTGCCGCTGTCGGGCGATTGCCTGGGCGCGCTCTCGCGCGTGCTGGCCTCGCCCGACGAGACGATGCTGAACATTGTTGCGACGTTTAACGCCGGTCTGCGCCTGTTCAGCAACCCGATCGTCGACCAGGCGACGAGCGCATGCGACTTCGAGCTCGACCGCGTGCGGCGCGAGCTGATGTCGATCTACGTTGTGCTGCCGGTGCGTGAGCTTGCCGTCGCGAGCCTGCTCGGCAACCTGTTCTACACGCAGTGGATCGAGGACAACCTCGACGTGCTGCCGGGCGACGATCCGGCCATCAAATATCAGTGTCTTGGCGTGGGGGACGAATTTACCGCGCTCGGTCGCATCGAGGTACTCGACAAGGGCAACGCGTTCATCGCGGGCTACTGGATTCGCCTGCTCACGATCCTGCAGTCGAAGGCGCAGCTGGAGCCGAACGATCTGTACGGGCCGGCCGGGGCGCGCACGCTGATCACCAACCACGCAGTGCTGGTGGCGTACGCGCCTGGCAACCAGCAGGATGCAAAGGAACTGTCCGAGACGCTGGGGACGTTCACCGAGAAGGCAACCTCGAAAAGCCGTAATCACGGCCGCAACACGTCGACCGGCACGAACACGTCGGATCAGGGCCGCGCGTTGATGCTCGATCAGGAACTGAAGCGCATGGAGCAGGACCAGGAAATCGTGCTTGGTTTCCAGCGTCCGATCCTGTGCGAGAAGGCGACCTATTACGAGGATGACCTGTTCATCGACCGCATGCGCTCGGTCAGTCCGATGCTCGCTGCAATCAACAAGCGCCTGCCCACCGAAGACGAAATCAAGGCGGCCTGGCGTGCCGGTGAGCTGCGAGCGAACGGCATCCCGACGCACAACCCGGAGACGTATCACGCGGCGCTGTCCGCGAGGGCCGCTGGCGAAATCCGACTTGCACGTCAGGCCGGTGCGAAGCCGCTGACCGCGGCCGAGCTTCTCGTGCTCGACCAACGCGCGCCCGGGCCACTCGCGACCGGCATGGCGCTCGCGGGCTTCGAGGCTGACCTGGCCGAGCTTGGCGTCGCGATGCGCGAGGACGTGCGCGAAATGCTCGCGGGCATCCGCATCGATTTCCACGTGGCAGGCGGGGATGACGCTGTCCAGGACCGGATTGAACCGGCGCTCGCGTCTGTCGCGCCGGCGGACAACGAGGCAAAGGAGGTATCACATGGCTGACCCGAACAGGCCGAAAGGCAAACGGACGTATCTGGACGTCCCGTTCAGGGAGAAGGACGCGGCGCACGATCTGGGCGCCAGGTTCGACCGGCGATCGAAAAAATGGTACGTGCCGCGCGGCACT
Organism: Paraburkholderia sp. BR10141; assembly: GCF_056155635.1. Taxonomy (NCBI): domain Bacteria; kingdom Pseudomonadati; phylum Pseudomonadota; class Betaproteobacteria; order Burkholderiales; family Burkholderiaceae; genus Paraburkholderia; species Paraburkholderia sp. BR10141. Next base: position 37,254 of record NZ_JBMIQH010000041.1, read on the forward strand.
AACGTGGCGCCCTTTGCGCGGTGGATGCCGACGCAAGAGCCGCAGGCAGGGCAGGCACCCGGAGCAGTGCGCGGGCAGCCGCAGACGCTGTTCGGCAGTGAAGCCGACATCGAGCGGGAAGCCGTGCGGCTGAGCGAGCTAATGGGTCAACCGCTCGATGAGTCCCGCGCCTTCGTGCGGGACTCCCTTCAGGCCGCCGCGGAAAGGGCGGGACTGGAGGCACGGGACCGGTTGCGCGCGCAGGGTGCCTCTGCGTTCGAGATGATTGACGGAGTGCGGGAAGCCGGTGTCCACGCGCGGCACCAGTATTTCGCCGACCGGCAGCATCTGTATGGACGGGGCGCGCGCGTTGGCCAGCAGGCTGCACAGCCGAAGCTCGACGACGCGGCGCTCGGCCGGCGCTTTCGCGAAATGATCCAGTCGATTACGACAGCGGTCACGCTGCGTGGCAACGAGGTCAACCATACGCTTGCACTTGAGCAGCGGCTGGAGTCGATCCATCGTGAAGCGTGGCGCAAGTCCGGCAACGCTGTTGATGGCGAGCGCGCGATTGGCGAGCAGATCCGCAACCGCACTGGTTTTGCGGCGGAGACCCTGCCGCCACGGGCAGCCAAAGCGCTGGCCAAACTTCGCGATGAAGCGGGCTTGAGTCCGATGGAAATCGACGAGCGCACGCCTGCGCGCGACGTGACGGATTCCGACCCGGTGGACGACGCGCTTCCGGTTGACGGGGCAAGCGTCGCGCCGCAAAACCGGCATCGCCATCGCGAGCCAGAGCGCAGCGACGGCATTGCCACCTTCGCGGACATCGCCGAAGCGTTCGAACCGGTGGCGACGATGCCCGCGACCGGTAGTGAGCAGGAGGACAGAACGGACTGGTCGATGGTGGCGAAAGACCTGGCCGACTTTCGGGGGATGACGGGGCGTATCAGGGAGGAGTTCGGGAAAGGCAAGACCGCGCCTGAAGTTGCCGCCGCACTTGATCAAGAGCTTGCGTTTCTGTCGCCGGCCGCCCGCGAGCCGTTCGTGACCTACGTGCGCGAAGCACTCGACAGGCAGGTCGATGCATCACTGGCGCAATCTCCAGCCTCGCAGGCGCAGCCGGACGTCAAGACGGATGGCGATTTGGTGACCTTTGCCGACGTCGGCGATGCAGCGGCAATCAACGACGCAATGCGCCGCCGTGGCATCACAGGAAATGCCGTGCCCGGCAACGAGGACGTCGCTCGCCCGACTGTCGACGCGGCGGCGGCGAACGAACCCGTTGTTCAGCCCGGCCGCGCTGCGAACGATACGTCGATGGACACACCGGCGGTGTCGGGCATGATCGACACGCAGATCGGGCGCACGCAGACGCCCGCGCAGAATGAAACGGACGCAAGAAATCCGGCGAACGATCCGGAGCGCCCGGCGTTTGACTCCGTGTCGACTCAGGATCTGGAGCGCGTGCGCACGGTGCGCGAGGGCGAGCGAGTGGCCGCCGAGCGGTTGCTTCGCGAACAGGGCAAGCCGATGCCAGGGCTGCACGCGGGCGACGCCGGTGCAGCGGCAGACGCGCACGAGGCTGGCGTTGCGGGTATCGCCGACAGCAGCGACAACCAGATCGGCGTCGATCCTGCCTCACGCAAGCCGGTCGTGACGAAAGACGGCTACGACGTGCCCGCCCATATCGCGGCGCGCTACATGGTGAAGGATGGCCGGTTCTGGAAGCTCGATGGCATGGAGGCCGGGTTGGGTACGTCGGGCGCGCAGCGGGATCCGACAGCGACCACGCAGCCGCACTTCGAGGATGTCGGGGCACGCCTGTACTCCCGGCAGAACGATCGCTCAACGATTGCCGACATGATGGCAGTAGCGAAGGCCAAGAACTGGGATTCGATCGTGGTGCGCGGCAGCGAAACGTTCCGCCGCAACGCGTGGATCGAAGCGTCCCTCGCGGGTGTGGATGTAAAGGGCTTCAGGCCCGCCGAGAGCGACGAGGCATTGCTCGAGGCCGTGAAGCGTGAACGTGCGGCGCTGACGATCAAGGCCGGAACGTCGCCGACGCCGGATGTCGCGCAGAAGACGAACCCGGCGAAGGAGAATCCAGCGGCCGCGCCGTCAAACCCAAAACCGGAAGCGGCGGCCAGCGCAGCGCGTTTCTCGCCTGCTGCGGACATGGCGGCAGCGCCCACGCCTGAAGCACTCAAAACCGTCGCGCAGTTGCGCGAAGTCCTCGAAAAGTCACTTGAGCGGGCACCCGCGCGCATGCGTGCCGAGGTGATTCGCCGGTTCGATGCTCGCATGCAGGCGGGCACGGAGATCGAGGCCCGGATTGCACGCGGCGAACTGGGTCGTGACGCCGGCCCGGCCGAGATCGACAGGCGCGCGGCCGAGCTGCATGCGGCGTGGACGGCACCGAAGGCCGCGCCTGCCCAGGGCCCGTCGAACATCCCGCTGCCTGCGCAAGCGCAGACAGGCGGCATGGCACCGAAAATGATGTAAGTGGCGGCACTCCAAATATTGATGAGGATTTCGAAATGAGTATGGCTATCGTGAACTGCTCAGGCAACGTCGGCAAAACTACCGTGACCCGCGAACTGCTCGCGCCAAGGCTGCCGTCCATGTCGGTACGCCAGATTGAGTCAATCAATACGGATGACTCGGCCGGCCCGAAGGTCGAGGTGATGATTGCCGCGCGCTTTGACGAACTGCATGACGAGCTGATGCGCGGCCGTGATCTGCTGGTCGATATCGGTGCATCGAACGTCGAGGAGTATCTCAACCGCCTCAATGGTGCCAAAGGGGCACAGGAGGATTACGCGTGCTTCGTTGTGCCGGTCGAACCGGAGAGCAAGCAGATGAAGGACTCCATGAAGACGATCAACATGCTCGCGGATCTCGGCGTCGAGCCTGGGCGCATCCGTGTGCTGCTCAACAAGGTCGATCTGGTCAGGAGCGAGGACCGCGAGGTAACGCTGCGCCGGCACTTCGGGCAACTGTTCGAACTGCATGAGAGGGAGCGGACTTTCGAACTGAATCAGGATGCGCTGATCCCAAAGAACGACGTGTTTACGCTTGCGGCGGCCGCCGGTCGTACGATCCACGATATTGCGACAGACGGGGTGGACTACAAGGCGCAACTGATCGACGCTGCGAGCGCCTCTGAGAAGGACCGTCTCGTGAGGCTGGTTGGCCTCAAGCGCAAGGCGCTGTCGATCAAGCCGTTGATGGACCAGGCGTTTACCGCACTGATGGAAGGGGTCGATGCATGAACGAGCCGACGCCGCAGCCGGATCACGCCGGGCGAGCGTCTGAGCGCCTGGGCCGGGTGATCGCCACGATGCCGGCGTCGAACGAGCTGGCCGTGCTCGCGGAGATCCTGATCGAGCAGATGAAGGTCGTGGATGCGCAACACCATGTTGTCGCGCTGATGGAGTCCACTGACCAGAAACTGACCGCGACGGTGCAGGCGCTGCGCGAGGAGAACACGCAACTGACGAAGCTGCTCACGCAATCGCGCCAGGCGTTCATCGGCGAGGTAGCCGCGAAGGCGGCTGACCAGGCGCGACGTGCGGCAACAGCGGATGTCGTGGACGAACTGGCGCGGCTGCGGGCTGCCGTTGAATCGCGTGGTCGCGTCGTGCCCACGAATCCGGCAGTTGCAGCAACCGGATCGCTCGTCGCCTTCATGGGCATTGCGTTCTGCGCGGGCGCCGCGCTCATCTGGGTCGTTGCCCGTCTGGCACACACGCTCACCTAGCCGAAAACCACCGCATCTCATGGAGGGGAACCTTAGATCATGAACGCAATGAAACGACGGTCGATTGCGGCCGCGCTGTGCAGCGCGGCACTGGTCTGTGCGCTCGCCACGCCGTCGTCGCACGCCGATGATAACCAGGATGCGTGTGGCGCGGTGCTCTGTCTTGCCGGTTTGATCATGGGTGGCAATGGCGGCAAGACATGCGCCGAATACGAGGCGGGCTACTTTTCCATCGTCCGCTTTCACCACGGTCACTTCGATGAGGGCGGCACGGCCAACGCGCGAGGCGATTTCCTGAACCAGTGCCAGTCGGCCGGGAGTGACGTGAAGGGGCCAGTCAATTCGCAATACGGGCGAACCCAGTACGGCCCCTGACTCTTGCACGCCGGTGGCGGCAGTTCGCCGCCCGATGTCTCTCTGGTAACGGAAAACATGCGATGAGCGCAGACGATCTCAATGTTGTGGCGCAAGCCAGGCGCCGTGGTCGCAAAAAAGCGCAGAAGGCCCTTGGCAGGCCTGTCAGCACGCGGCTCACCGACGACCAGTGGCAGGTCTTCAATGAAAAGGTCGCACGCTCCGGCATGAGTCCGTCTGTTTTTTTGCGCGAATGCATCCTGACGAACCGCACGCAGATCGTCGCGCGCCCACCCGCGACCATTGAGCGACAACGGATCATGTACGTGATCAACAAGACCGGCAACAACCTGAACCAGCTGGTCCACGTGGCGAATACGGCGCGCGTGGCTGGCCAGCTATCCGAATCCACGTTTGTCGCCCTGGTCGACGAGCTGGAGTTGATCACGCAACTGCTGAAGGCCCATCTCCATCGTGTTGATTAGAGTGGACGGCCGTCACGACGGCGTGAAGCAGTACCTCGAGGAAGGCCGCAAGGTTGGCCGCGACCTGGATCGCGATGACCTTGACGAACGTGTGGTGCTCGCCGGTGATCTCGACCTGACCGACGCAGTGATCCAGTCGATCAATGCCGCACCCGGTGTCGAACGTTACCTGTCCATCACGCTCTCCTTCAAGGAGGATCACGTCACTCGGGAAACGATGTTTCAGATCGTGCGGGAGTTCGAGGCGTTCGCGCTGCACGCCTACCGCCCGGACGAATACAGCTTCTATGCCGAGGCACACCTGCCCCGGATCAAGAGCTATGTGGACCAGCGGACTGGCGAACTGGTTGAGCGCAAGCCACACATCCATATCGTCATTCCGCGCTGGAACCTGCTGGCTGAAAGGCACCTGGAACCGCTCGGCTACGTGCGCTCCAACCTGAGCTTCATCGACGCGTTCCAGGAGCATGTCAACGCGCGGTATGGCCTTGCGAGTCCGAAAGACAACCGGCGCACGCTGCTGACCGACGCATCGGAAATGATCAGCCGCTACCGTGGCGACCTGTTCCGTTCCAACAGTCGCGAGCTGAAGGAACAGATTCTCGACGCGGTGCTGGATCGCCAGATCGAGACCCATGCGGATTTCATGGCGCTGCTGCACGAGCACGGTGCCGTGCGCATGCGCAATACCGGTCTCGACAGCGCCTACCTGAATGTGAAGCCGGCTGGCGCCGACAAGGGCGTGAACCTCAAGGAATACGTATTCACGCCTGAATTCATCGCACTGCCGACCGCCGAAAAGCTGCAGGCGCTGTCGGCAGATGCGGCCGACTGTTATGAGGCTGGCGTTGCGCCCAGACGCACACCAGCGCATATAGCGGCAGTGCTCGATGAGTGGTACACCACCCGCGCGCGCGAAGTGAAGTATCTCAACAGCGGTAGCCGTCAGTACCAGCGTTACCAGGAATCCTCGCCCCACGACCGCGAACTGATGCTTGCAGATCTCGAACGCGGCTTCTACGCACAACATCTGAAGGTACATCATGAACGAGCAGACGACTCCCTACCCGGCTTCGCAGGACACCTTCAACGAAGCGGACGCGCATTTGAATTCGGCGCCCAGCCGCCCGACGTCGTCGACGGGCCAGGCGCGCGCGAATCAGAACACGACACGTCCGAACCCTTCGACGATGGATACGGCGGGCTCGATGCCGAGTTTGACCTTATCCCAGGTGGGGCGTACCCGGCGCCCGAACCCTTCAACTCTGTGCGAAACGTGCCCGGCCGCCCTGTGGACGGCATCAGACATCGATCTGCAGTGCTATTGCCGCATCATGCGTTTCACCAGCTGGAGCCAGACGGCGCCGTATCCGCGCACGGCCTGCGACGGGCTGCAGATCGCGATGGAGAGCCTGCAGCGCAACGAGTAGGGCACGCAGCCCCCCCAGTCGACGGGCTGGACGCGTACCACCGTGCGCTTGAGAGGCACTATGCGTTCGGCGATCCGTTCGACAGCCTGCCAATGATGCGGTCGCATCCGGCATGGACACCATCCGGCACGTCGCCGCCAGGCTGGTTTTCCGGCAACCGGCGAGACGCGTTTCCAGACCGGTTCGACTCGATCGACGCGTCGTTCGAGTTCGAGGCAAGCCGGCCAATCCTGCGGACGCCGGACGCATTCGCGGTTGATGCTCCAGCGTACCGGTCGCGCCGCTCTCGCGCCGACGACGCCACGTATGCCACACCGCGACACACGGGCCGCGTCTCGGACAACGTGGTCTCGCAACTCGCGCGCGAGCTTCGGCAGCGCGATGAATCAGGTAGTCAGCACACTGAGTTTCGTGAGATTCGCCAGGGTCTCGATGCCAGTCGCCTGCTTGCCGAACTGTCGCACACCCATGGCGTGCGGCCCGCGAAATATGCGGTCACGACGGGCCGCGACGGCGCCGATCGTATCCGCGCGGGCTCGCGCAACCTCAACGTGTCGGACTTCCTGACTAAAGAACTGAATCTGTCGTGGCGTGAAGCCGCACCATTGCTACGCGCAGTGTATGAGCGACAGCAGGCCGGTGAGCCGGTTCCGGCTCCGCGCGAGCTGCCACGCGCGGCACTTTGGCGCGAATACTCGGTCGCGCGCGAAGCGCATGTCGTGGCTCGTAGCGACGCGTGGCTCACACAGCGCGCAAATGAACAGTGGCGCCGCGCTGAGATCCGCGCAGCGTTCGACACCAGGCGCGCGGAAATCCGGCAGGATGTGCGGCTCACACCGGCTGGTCGACGAGCGGCGACGTCACTCGCACGCGCCGGGCAGCTGGGCCGCGACGACGCGCTGCGGGAGTCGATCTCACGCGAGCGGGCGGCACTCAAGGAAAAATTCGGAGCCGCAGGCGGCCCGAGCTTTTCCGGCTGGCTGCGCACGCGGGCGGAAGAGGGCGATGAGCGCGCGCTCGAGGAGTTGCGACGCACTGCGGGCCCGGAGCGTGTATCGGGCGCGGTCAAGGTCGATGCCGAGATCGGCGGCGAGGCGTTCAACGTGATCCGGCCGAACACGCCACGGCAGCACGCGCAGGACGAATACAATGCGATCATTTTCCGCTCGCCGGGCCTATCCTGGTCGGTTAACGAACGTGGCGACGTTACCTACCGGCATGACGGCCGCGACATTGTTCGTGATCGTGGCACAAGCGTTCAGGTGCTGCAGGCGGAGCGGTCCGCCATCGAAACCGGGCTGCGGCTCGCGCAGGGCAAGTTCGGCCGCACGCTCGAACTGACTGGCGACGACGCGCACCAGATGGCGGCCGCGAGGGTGGCCGTGGACGCCGGGCTGCGCGTGCAGTTCAGCGACGAGCAACTGAACCGGGCGATGGATCAGTATCGCCACGCTCGCGTCGGCCAGCGGGTGCAGGACACGCTCGGCACGTCTGGCGCCTGTCCGCCCGCCGATCCACTGCCACAGGCGCAATCCGATCGACCGGCACAGGATTGGCCGAAGCCCTCCGAGGACGGTAAGCCAACCCTCTGATGCTCGATCGGCCCGGCAACTCCGCGTCGAGCGCCTCGTGTCCGCTCGTCACCGTGCGGCCGTGCGCCGAAGCCAGTTGCGAGGCTCGCCACACAGATCCGGGTGTATCGTCTCGACGTTCAGTAGCGGCAGCGCCATGGTGCCCCCAAAGAATACCTGTATATATATACAGTAATCGTGTCGGGTCTGCTCGCAAAAGTCACGCGGTCAGTCGGTGCGTGACTGCTTTGTATTCAAATCATGCTGAACTGCGATCTTGCGCCAGGACGCACTTTCTGTAACTCCAGAAAGTCCTTGCGTGCTCCTATTTTTCGACACTACAATAAGTTGCATGCGAATCACATTTGACCTTGCGAAGGACGCGTCGAACCAGGAAAAGCACGGCGTATCACTCGCCGAGGCTGCGCGGCTCGACTGGGGTGGGATGCTGGTGGTCCAGGACATTCGGCACGAGTACGGAGAGGATCGGTACAGGGGCATCGCCCTGTTAGGGGGCAGGCTGTATAGCGTGGTTTTCACGCCCCGCGACGAAACCATGCGCATCATCAGCCTGCGCAAGGCGAGTAACACGGAGATTGAAGCTTATGAGCAAAGCTAAGCTGACACGCAACACCGCCGCAGAGGAAGCGGCAATCCAGCGCGGAATCGAGTCCGATCCGGACAACCCGGAATGGACGGCTGCGGATTTCGCCAGCGCGCGTCCATTCGCTGAAGTCATGCAAAAGCGCATGGGCCGCCCGCCGAAGGAGAATCCGAAAGAGCAGGTCACGATGCGCTATGACGCAGAGGTTCTGGAGGCGTTTCGTGCGACCGGCGCAGGCTGGCAGACGCGCATGAATGACGCGCTAAAAACCTACCTGAAAGAGCACCCGCTCAAGGCAGCATAAGAAAGCTGTGGAGTGGCTTGTGGTTGAAACGGAGTTCGTCGCGCTCCCTCATATCCATCGTCCAGGTCGGCGTGCTGTTCGTCCCATTTCATGGTGGGAAGATTGTCGTACAACGCATCCATGTGCGCTACGCCTCATATCGAAAGGTATCCTGAATATCTCGCGAGCGGCGTCCTGGCAATGGGGTCGTGGCCAGGCAGTAGACGGCACGCTTGAATGCCGATCAGGCAGGCGGGGCGCTCGACCGGAACAGATCGGGATGGATTGCCTCGACGTCCAGTAGTGACAGCGCCATGGTGCCTCCATAAAATACTGTATAAATATACAGCTATCGTAGCTGCTCTATCCTGGAAAGTCACGTCGGAGGCGCCGGTCGGCTGTGCCGGGCTGCGGAGAGCGGATTTGCCGTAAGTCAGCGGTCGCCCGCGATCGGTGCCGCGCAGACTGCACAACAGGCAAGCTCAATCTGTGGCAAAATGCCCGTATTGATTGGGCATTTTGCTTGGAGGGTCCATGGCTACCGTTGAATATCGTCCCACTGGACGGGGCAACCCGCGACATACCGAGTTTTCGCTGCTGGGAAACCTGCTCCAGGCGCACATCCGGTCCGGGAATGACCTTGCTGCGCTCGCGACCGAGCGCGTCGGCGTAGAGGTGCTCGACCGCCTGGGCGAGCACGGCCTCAAGGCTGAAGAGCTGCTCTTCATCATTCCGCGTCGAACGCTCTCACATCGTCGCCAGAATGGTGAGCGGCTCTCGACTGACGAGTCGGACAAGGCCATCCGCCTTGCAAGGATCGTTGCACAGGCGGAGACGGTCTTTGGAAATCCGGAAAAAGCCATGAACTGGCTTCGCGGCAGCAAAGATCGATTCGCCGGGAAAACGCCGCTCGAGATGGCCGCAACTGAACACGGTGCACGGCTTGTCGAGGATGCACTGGTTCAGATCGACGAGGGATACTTCGCCTGATGGAATTCTGGAGGATCAGTAATTACGCGGACCTTCGCGGCATCGGCGGGTTGAGGGCGTCTGGCCGGTGGCATTACCGGGGGCAACCCGTCGTCTATCTGGCGGAAAATCCCGCGCTTGCGCTGCTTGAGACCATGGTGCACCACGAATTCGGGTCTCCGCAGGCGTTGCCTGATAACTATCAACTGCTTCGCGTGGAAATTGCGGAGGGCGCCGCGATCGCGGAACTCACGGCAAACGTTATCCCGGATGACTGGCGTGAGAACGCGGACTGGACGCAGGCCGCCGGTAGCGAATGGCTGGCAGCCGGGCAGGAACTGCTCCTTAAGATGCCAAGCGCCATCCTCCCTCATTCGTACAACTATCTGTTTAATCCCGCCCAGCCCGGAGCAGGCTCGGCGATTGTCGCGGAAGTGCTGAAAGTGCCATACGATCCGAGAATTCGGGCTATCCTGGGTGATACGTAAGCGTGGCCGACTTACTGGAGCCCATTCGCGTAGCGGGCAAGATGATGTTCATCACCGGGGCAGGCGGTTGGATCACCCGATTTTCACTGCAGACTCATCTCCTTTGGCCTCGTCTCCAGAATTCGACGTTGCACGCAGCTTGTCCAGCACTTCCCGATAGCTGTCATGCAGTTCTGGCCAGTCTACGCCAGGCTCCAGTGCCGCCGAATCAAGTCGACCAGAGACCACTGCCAGGCGCACTGCGGGATGGTGGTGTCCGACTTTCGCCAACCATCCCGCGCACGCGAATTCCTCTCCTTCCCTGGATTGATGGCACGCAAACATGCTGGCTCCAAAATCGGGCCCCATGCCGCGGTCATCAGGGCACGTATCGGCCAGCTTCTCTGCCAGAGCGAGATCGAAGTTTGGAATATCTCCTGCACCCGCAGCGCGACGCCAGGGACATGATGCGCAAGGCTTTCCTGATGTTTTCATGATTCAATCGTTGCCCTTAACTTGGTCGGACTCCGGAATTCCAACTTCTTGCGTCCAGAAATGGGGCGCAGCCTTTCACCCTGTAACAGTATTTGCGCCCCTCATCTGCCAGGAATGAAATCGCGTAAACGTCCGAACCGATGGGGCAACGAGGGTGATTCCTGACGCTGGATTCTAGCTGGTTCCGGTCCAGCTCTCAGGCGCCAACGCCCTCTGTTTTGATTTTCGCCAGTCTGGTGCCGGCAAACGGGTCGTTGCGCCAGTCGGCACCGGCGCGTTTGCCAGGTTCCTGGGTCGATGCCGAATCAATTGCAAAATGCTCAAGAGACTGTCCGGCGCTGGTCGCCTGGACCACCCATTGTGGCGGAGCGCCTTTGCCGTCCCATGAATTGCCAGAGGCGTCGCGGAAACGCACTGCCCGCAACCGCTCCTGATCTGCCGCAATTGACGTGGCGATGTCTTCCGGTTTGATTCCAAATTCAGCCATCCGCCGCCGTAGATAGGCAACGATGCTTTCGCGCTTTCTTTCATCCATTCGGTGTACTCTCCGCGCAACAATCTGTTGTTGAGCAGGTAATTGCAAATCGCGTGCCGCCAGGATACGACGCGACCCAACGCTGCCCATGCTGCAGGCGCGAAGAGGGTGGAGCACTTTTAATCGTTTTGCTGGGAACGGCACACGGCAGGTGTCGCGACTGGCGACCGGTGTGAACCCAGTATAAATCAATCCGCAAGCGACGCCAGGTTTGCTTGCGCACCTTACGTCATCTTTTGTAGCGTGAACGATTCATCCTGTGGAAAGAAGAGGAGCTTCGCTCACAGGATCGATGATTCGTGCGTACATGTCTGGACAATTGAGAATTGAGTGTTTTGCTGCAAGGTAGCATTCGAACGGAAAAGGAGCGTTGTAGTACCCGCCGGCAACACCGGACGCAGCTCAATTTTAATCTCCAGTGACAATTTAAATCGCTGCGCACCGTGCGATAAATTTGCACGAGCGTACTGATGAAGTCATAATCACGACCGCGACGATGGCGTCAATTCTGACGGGCAGACCGAACTTCGAAGTGCCTGGGAAATAAGCCAGGGAAGTTCCAGGATCGCATGGACGGTAAACCCCACAGGGAGGAATAGACATGGTTACCTTGGACGCAATCAACTCGAAAATTGCAAAACTCCAGAAGCAGGCAGTAGCGATTGCCGAAAAGCAGTCGTCGGTGGGCCTGACCAAAATCCGTGAACTGATGCACAAGCACGGACTGACTGTTGCCGATATTGAAGGCTTTGTCGCTAAACGGCGCGGTCGCAAGCCGGCTACGGGTGCGAAGGCAGCAGCAAAATCCCCGCGGGCGGCCGTGCATCACGTTGCGCCGAAATACGCGGATCCGAAAACGGGCGCGACCTGGTCGGGCCGAGGACTTGCACCGCTCTGGATTCGCGATGTCAAGGATCGTTCGAAATTCCTGATCGAAGCCGGTGCAACGGCAAAGGTCGCCGGCGTCAAGGCTGCTCCCGCGAAGAAGGCTGCTCCTGCGAAGAAAGTTGCCGCGAAACGTGTCGTGGCTAAAAAGGCAGCGAAGACGACGGTCGCGACGAAAAAGGCTGGCCGGGCAGCGGCTGTTCCCGCAAAGGGTGTGCGTGGACGCAAGGCTGCAGCACCCGCGAAAAAGGCTTCGGCGCCGCGCAAGGTTGCAGCCAAAAAGGCACCGGCCGCAGTTGAGACTACAGCGACGCCTGAAGTCGCCGCGGCGTAACGGGGAACGGGCGATCCAGTCGTAGCTGGCGGAGCAAGATGCCGAACGCAGTGCTTTGGCGTCCCGCTACGACTGATCACTCAGGACCCCTTGTGCATCGCCTCCGTCTGGGCGACGCCACGTATGTACATGAGGAAGCACGGACACAGAACCGTACGCCTTCAACCCGATGGCACACCGTTTCGAGCTTGTTTCTCTAGCGTTGCCGGCTGATTGTCCACCGGAGTCGATTCCTTCGGTGGTCAGTCGGCTGATCTCGCTCGCGTGGCCGGGTATGAGCCGTGCACAGCTCGTGGACCGTGCTCGTCGGCTCGACATGCATGCTTCGCTGCGGGCGCAGCCCGGTATCGGACCGGATGGGCTGACGCAGTTCAGGCTCACGCTCAGCTTTGCGGACGCGCATTTCGTTCTGGTTGCCCACGTACGTCGTCTCGCTCGCCGACGCGCAGGCGCACGACGCCAGAAACCGTCACTGCCTCCAGCGCGCGATATCAGGCAACCAAGCCTTTTCTGAGTTTTTTCGAGGCCGCGCAACAACGCCGTTCGTCAGGCAGGTGTCACCGCGGGATCACCATCTGCTAGAGAATCATGAGATTGCGAATCTTTCCGATTGTCGGGGAGCGTTCGACGATCAGGCCGGTGATGAACTCCGGCAACAGCGCGCGCGGCACGTTCGCGGGAATATCGGTCACGAGCTGCGAGGGCACCAGAACGATGTATTCTTCCGGCGCGGACGCCAGGCTGTGTTCGTAAGCGACGCGGATTTCCATGTGGTTTTTTTTCTTTGGGGACGTGGTTGTCAGCCGCACAATTTATCGCGCGCAGGACTAAGCAGGGATGTGGACGCAGTGTAGCGCGGGATGCACCTGTCTTCGTTGCATTGAGCGTTACTGGATTGTCTGTTGTGAGCGCTTGCGCGCTTTCGCAGGTAATTGCAGGGTGTGCTGCTCGCGATCCACAAACCTTCGCGACGCACGCGCTGGGGTTTGGTCTCCATCTATGGGGGCTGGTTACCATCGGGCTGGCGAATACCAACCGTATGACGTTTGCACGCGACCTTCTCTCGCCCGTGCGTATTCACTTGTCCGGCGAGCTTTCATGCATGTCGCCCTGACCGATCCGTGATTCCGGCACGCGATCCGATGTGAAGTTACCGTGCAACCTGGAGTTGACTGTCGTTGGTGTGCGTGTCTCTCGCAGCCAGAGCAACAAGTTTTCCAAGGTGATCACTCGCCCGGACAACGATCTCCATCCGGGTCGCGCAGAGCTGGCGGTCGTACTCGTTAATCACGTTCGTGAGTCCCGCGACCAACGATTCAGACACATGCCACCTCCGGTGTGATCGGCCTCGCTAAGTACCTCTCCGAGGCCACGCTCAACACTTTCGATCTCCGCGATATCGAGCTGCCCGTGTCCCGCCCGGCTGATGAAGCTCGTGATGATAGCCACCTGCGAGACAAGATTGACGAGGGAGCGGTCCGCCTCACCATTGCGCAGACGCTCAAGCGCGATCCGTGCACGCAGTGCGAGATCCGAGGCTTCGTGGCGGGGCATCGGGAGATAGAGCGACTTTGCGTGCGTTCCGGCAACTGGCCGACGCGTGGATCGAGAGTTCTTCTTGTTGGGCATGTCCGGTAGGCGGTTGATCTGGATTTGACACGTCATATTGAGATCGTCACCCCGGGATCAAGAGCGCCCACCCGATTTAATTTGCATGACCGGGTCAGCGAGTTCGGTGGCGGGTCCAGACGAAAGCGGCCGCCCAGTGTGATGGTTCCGGCGGTCCTCTATCACTCCGATGAGTTCGCCCGACGCTGCGCAGCGGACGAACTCATCGGAACGGTGCGTCCGCGCAAGACTGTGTGCCGCGCGGCGAAGCTTCCTGGTCAGGTGGGACTCCCGGGCAAACAGCACCGGGAATCATGAGTACCAGATGCAACTAACCGTCAATCGCCACTTCGAACCACGAACGCCTGTCGGCGGCAAAAATCGACGTGCAGCATGGGACTGACCTGTCAGACCGTACGTCGAGGCCAGGTAAAGTCACGGCGCAAGTGAAAAAGCGCCCAGTTCGGAAGTAGAGATCAGCAGCGCCTGTTCGGGCGGGATGCCGGTAGCTCCAGGCAGATTCCACCAGCAGCTTACGTGCGTAGCTGTTGCCGGTCTTCGTAATGCTGCCTTGCCGTCGTTTCCCACTTGATGAATGTTCTGAAGGCGTCACGCCAATCCACGCCATCAACTGCCGCGGATGTTCGAAGCGCGCGAGGTCGCCCAGCTCCGAAACCAGTCCGATCGCCGACGTAAAGTTGATTCCGCGCATGGCCTGCAGGGCAAGTACGACTGGATAAAACCGCCAGTTAGTTACCGCTTCGCGCAATGCCAGTTCCAGCCGCTCGCATTGCGCGAGCCGGTCTTCAATCGTGCGCCGATGTTCGTTGAACGCCAGTTGCTGCCAGGCGCTGTCGCATGAGAACGTACTTAACCAGCGTCGGTGTGTCGGTCCCCAGTTGGGACGGCCGAGATAATGGACGCCGTGGGCAAGCAGAAACGATTTGAGCCTGCAGCGTGCTGCCTTCAGGTCTTCTCGAGCCGCCGACCAGGCGCGGGTCAGGTCGCGGAACGCTTCGTCTTCAACTGTTGGTACATGTACCGCCGACAAGTCGCCGGCGCGCAAGGAGCGCACCAACTTGATCGCTTCACGGTGGTCCGTCTTGACACGATCACCCGGCCTGCGTGGGGTGAGCGATGGTGCGCAGACCATGCAGTCGAAGCCTTTATCGACCAGCCTTCGATACAGGCCGTATCCGCATGGGCCCGCTTCATAGACAAAGCAGATGTGCCGTGCCTTCTGCTGCAGTCGCTTGCAGAGCCGGTCGACATCAATCTGCATGGCGCCCACCTTGCCGAACAGTTCGACGGTGCCCATGCCGATCGCATAGGCAACCGTGATCGAGTCCTTGTGGACATCAAGCCCCACATACAACGTGCTATCGTCTTCCATGCTGGCCTCCGCGGCGGAATACACCGTTGAGTGGCGGTTCCGTCGCCACTCAATGCGGCTCTGGCAGCCATGCTAACCCGCGCAAACTTCCCCACGGCGGCCAGCCTCGCCGAATGGGAGTCATACTGACTTGCTGAGGCTGCGCGTGAAGCATCTGGCTTTCCATGAATCTGCATACCGCGGTAGGCGGCACCGGCTTTGCTCCTCTCCATCGTGATTCACGACGCCCGAGCGTCCGCCATTGTGGATGGAGTCGCGAGGCACCTCTATCTGCAAAAAAATCCACCGACACCAGCCTGACGCAATGCCCGGCGACCGTCGTCCCAGTTCGGATCAGCGACGTACGAAAGTCACTATCATGACCCAATGATTTCCATATGCGGGAGACGCTTCGTGGCAACGTACAGCGAACTGAAAGCGCAGATCGCCGAGCTGGAGAATCAGGCAGCAGCAGTCCGTCAGGAAGAGTTCGACGCCGTCCTTGCCGATATCCGTGCGAAGGTGGGCTATTTCGGATATACACCTCAGGACATCTTTGGGCGTCGCCGCGGCAGGCCGAGAGGTTCAGGCGGTGCGCTGCCTGCGAAATACCGTGATCCGGCAAGCGGCGCCACCTGGTCCGGCAGAGGGCGCGCGCCGAACTGGATCAAGGACGTCAGGAACCGCGACCGGTTCCTGATTCACAACTAGATGGCGGATTCAAACCGGAGCCGGTCGCTGCGAGCGCTGTTCACCTGCGCCCGCGGCGAACCTATTCAAAAGTAATGAACTGGGCCGACGACCACACCTTGCTGTCGTCACGCTGTCGCCCGAAGAAGTACACCGGACGAAAGCCAAACGGCGCGTTCTGCGCGGCAACCTCGACACTGCCCGCCAGATCGACCGGCAACGGCCTGTCGGTCAGTCGCTCGACCGCGACGAACAGTTCCGTGGCGCCGAGCGCATGTGTTGCGCTGCCCCGCGCAAGCAGTTCCGCGCCGCTGACCTCGAAGCGAAACGCCGGCACATGCGCGAACGGATTGCCCGCGAGCGGATCGCCGACCTTCACGAAGCCGTCGATGGTGCCTTCGATCACGATGGTGGCCGCGGCCAGATTGCTCACGTCGATCTCGATGCTGTCCGCGTCGCCGTACGTGTCGCTACTGAATTCGATGTCCGTTGCGCCTGTGCGCCACGCGGATTCCTCGACGTGTTCGAAGCCGTGAGAACCGAAGTTGTGAATCGTGCCGTTGAGAATTCGGATGCGGCCACGCCACGCCGCCCAGCGATACCGATCCCGAATGCGCGCACCACCCCAGCGCACGCGGATCAGACGCTCAGCATAGCCGAGTTCCTCATGCAGGTTCCGCTCCCATATCAGGCCATTGTGGTCATAGGCGGCGACGTATTCCCAGCCGGCGCGTCCGAGCAGGCGGTAATCGAGCGTGGCCGGACCGCGCTGCGTGAACGCGTCGCCTTGCCAGTGATCGCCGCTGCGCACGAGCAGCGCGCTGTGTTCGCCTGTTGTCGCCCACGTGCGGCGTGAGCGTAAGGCCTGGCCGACCGTATGCCGGTCGAGTGCATCGGCGAGCACGCCCGTCAGACCACCATGCACGCCGAATACCTGCACGCCGGGCGCGCCGCCGCCGGGACGTCCGCGATGTTCGTCGCCGCTCGCAGCCACGCCGAGCTGGTAGCCCCGTGCGATGACGTCCTGGTAGAGCCAGCCGAAGTGGCCCCACGTCGAAGCGATTTCGACGAGCCGCTCAAGCTTCGGATGGTGCCAGTCCGGAATGTAGCGCCGCCCGCCAACGTGCGGCATGACGAGGTGGTGTTCGGCGTCGTCGGCGTAGGCATCCCACAGTTCCTCGACGGGCCAGCGGCCGAGTTCGACCGCGTTGCCTTTCATGTCCTCGTTCCACACGAGTGTGCGGTTGTGCTCGCCGCGCGCGTTGTACGGAAAGCCGGGACGTTCGTCGCCGAGAAATACGACGTTGTGGTCGCCACCCGCCGTCGAACTGCCACACCACTCCTGCACGGGATAGACGACGAAGTGGTCCGGTTCGTTAAACTGATCGACGGCCTCGACGCCCAGTTGCCAGTTCGCATCCGTGATCTGGAAGTCGTTCGCTGTATAACCCAGGATGTCGATTCCACCAATATCGCGCGCGTACTGCGCGTTGTATGCGGGACTGTTGGTGCCGACCGTGTCGTGCGCATGGACGTGAAGATCGGCATAGAGTGCGCGCGGGGAGGGCAGTGTGGCGTCGACCGTGAGCCACGCAACGGCTGCGCGAATTTCCGGCCGCGCGGGCACGTCTGCGACGATGTACAGCGTGCCCCGGTCCGTTGGCAGGTCGTCGAGCGCGAGCGTCGCAAATCCCTGCGTGGGGAATGCATGCTCGCGCTGATAGACCGTTGTGCCTTCTGCGTCGCGGGCGATCACGTTGGCGATGACGTTGGCGGTCAAATCGGCGACCACCGGCCGCGCCTTCGCGTTCGCGCCCAGGTCGCGGCAGGCATTGCCCCAACGATCCTGCAACGCAAGGCGAAACGGCGCAGCCTCGCCAGGACGCACGAAGCGCGGCCCGTTGAGCAGCACGTCCGTTGGATCGCCCGCATGGATGTCGATGGCGATGTCGCCAGGCACTGCAACGAAGCGCGACGTGCCCAGCGGATCGACGTAGAGCCGGAAGCGGAAATCGTCTTCGGAAAACGTCTGGATGCGCGTGCCGGGCCCCCGTCGGCGATCACCAAGACGGATCACGATGCGGTCGCCTGCGTTCAGATACCCGTCGACGACATCGACGATCACGGCTTTCTGGTACGGCCGCTCGTGGCCTTTCTGGTCGAAGCGCACATTGAGCGCCTGCACCGTGGCGGGACTCTGGCCCGGCACGAGCGGCGCCGCATGATACTCGGCGCTGATGTAGTTCGCCGCGGTGGGGTCGCTTGTCTGGAAGAGCGCCCAGTCCGAGTAAAACTTGAACGTGGCCTTCAGCCACCCGCCATCGGCAATGCCTGACGAGCCGACTTCGTAGTCGAGCACGACTTCGGCCCAGCTGCCCGCTTCGAGTCGCGAAACGCTGCAACGCACGCTGCCGGCGAAGGGACGCTGTTTCAGTTGCTCATAGAGGCCGGCCGGAGCGACATGATCGCCAAGGCGCTCGCGCAGGGCACGCGCGCGGGCGTGCAGACCGGTTTCGTTCGATTCGCTCATCTGGGGTGGGGGTCCATAAGGCGGGTAAGGGATCGCGCGCACGTGACCATGCGAGTGCGCGCAAGTATCAATGCGCAAACGGCCATGCCGCGGACGCGTCCCAGACGGGCACGCCCATGAACGCATACCACGGTGCGATCACGCACAGCCCGTACAGGATCGCGATCAGCACCGAGACCACGCCGACGCGGGCGTAATCGGCGGTCGTGAACACGCCGCTGCTGTAGGCAATCACACCTGCCGTGATCTGCGTGGGCAGCAGGTAGGCGAAGCTGTCGGTGTCGCTGACCAGCATCGTGAACGCGACCGGATGCAGACCAAGGCGCGGAGCGAGCGCAAGCGCGATCGGCGCGATCATGGTGACAGCAGCGACGTTGGACAGCATGCCGATACGGATGATGTGCGTGCCGGCCATGACGAGGCCAATGGCGAGCCACCAGCCATGCCCGTGCGCGACGAGATAGATGTGATCGGCGGCCCATTGGGCGAGCCCCGACGAACTGATCGCAGAGGACAACGA
This sequence comes from Paraburkholderia sp. BR10141, assembly GCF_056155635.1. Lineage (NCBI taxonomy): Bacteria > Pseudomonadati > Pseudomonadota > Betaproteobacteria > Burkholderiales > Burkholderiaceae > Paraburkholderia > Paraburkholderia sp. BR10141. Next base: position 56,128 of record NZ_JBMIQH010000041.1, read on the forward strand.
GAGCGCGCCTGCGAGCAGGAACAGCGTGCCCCAGATCGTGCGCTGCTCGACTTCGGCCCAGCCGAAGCGCAGCACGCCTGGCGCGAACAGGATGGCAAGCGCGATCAGCGCGACGATTTCCGACGACAGGTGATGCAGCGGCTCCGTTGCCCACAGGACCGCCACGCCCGCGAACAGGACCAGCACCAGCCAGTCATGGCGCGAGGCAGGCGGGAGTGCGCGACGCATCGTCGCGATGGCGGCGCGTCCGCCAGGAATCTGCACGGCGCGCGAGCGGAAATAGTACTGGACCCAGCACTGCGTGATCGCGAACATGCCCAGATACGGCCACTGGAGCTTGAACCACGTGAAGTATGAAATGTGGATGCCGAGCTGCTTTTCGAGCAGGCCTGACACGACCATGTTCGGCAGATGCGCCGTGAGAATGCACATGCCGCTGATCATCGCTCCGTAGACGAGCGACTGGATCACGATGGCCTTTTTCGCGGCGCGCTCACGCGGCGAATCGCCGAACAGCTGGACGATGCCGTTGGTGACGGGCAGCAGCGCGGCCGAGCGCGCATTCGCGGCCGGCACCACCATCGACATCACGAAGTTGACGGCGAACATTGCCCAGATCACGCCGTTGGCGGTGCGCACCTTCAGGCGCTCGAGCAGCGCCAGCGCAATGCGGCGGTCGAGGCCGCTTGCCTGCATGATCGCCGAAAAGAGGAATGCCGCGAGGCAGAGGAACACGACGGGCGCCGCAAAACCGCTTGCGGCCTTCGGAAAACCCGGACTCGCATGTGAAAGCACAAGCAGCATCGGTATCAAAACGCCGCTCACGCCGACGGGAATGGCCTCGGTCACCCAGACGATCGCGACCCACGCGACCACGGCAAGCGTGGCCTGGCCGTTCGCGTCGAGCCCGGCGGCTGTCGGCATGAGCCACGCGAGCGCGATGAAGGCGAACCACGCGGCCACGAAGCCGAGGCGGGCACGCAGGAGCGCGGAGCCGCTGCGCGGGCCAGCGTGGCCATGTGCATCCGCAGGTTCGTTTTCGCGCGGATGGAGGGCCGCTTCATCATGTGGTGGGCGCTCGAGCGGCGGCGCGTCGAGGATCTTGTCTGTCACTGTCATGCTTTCCTGCGTTCGTTATTCGAGCCGATGCTGCTATCGTTGGCGGGTCAGGATGGCATAATACGTATTAATACAAGCTGGGCCATCCAATTGCTTTTCATATCGATATCGCGAATCTCGCTCAAGGCGAGGCGCGAGTGCAGCGAGGGACCTTAACCATGTTGGTGCGGGAAGACGTGACGTCGCTCTATGAGCAGATTGCGACGACGCTTGAGCAGGAAATCGGGCAGGGCATCTATGAGCCGTCGGGCAAGTTGCCGTCGGAAGCCGAACTGGGCGATCGCTTTGACGTGAGCCGGGTGACGGTCCGGCTGGCGCTCGGCCGTCTGGTGGAGACGCACATCGTGGAGCGCAAGCAGGGCAAGGGCACGTTCGTGAAGCCCCGGCGTCTGCAGCACCGGCTCGACGTGTTGCGCGGCTTTTACGACTCGCTGGCGGCGCAGGGCGCGCGGGCCAGCATGGAACTGCTGCGCATGCAAGCGTGTGCAGTGCCGCCCGGCCTGCGCGAGACCTTCGCCGCCGATGTCACGGATTGTGTGTATCTTGAACGCCTGCACCGCGTCGATGGCGCGCCTGTCGCGCTCGCGCAGACCTGCCTGCTGCCCGAAGCAAGTGTCATTTCGCGCGAGGAGGCGCAAGCTCTCCCGTCGTACGAGATGCTCGAACGGCTGCCGGGCTGGCATATCGTCGATGCCGACATGACCATCACGGCGGTTGCCGCGGCGAGCGATATCGCCGCGTATCTGGAAGTGTCCCCGCGTGCGCCGCTGCTCGTGCTGCGCCGGACCTCGCGACTTGCTGACGGGCGCGCGTGCGAGGCGACGGTGTTCCATATTCGCCCTGAGCGTTTCGATCTGGCGGTACGCAGCGGGCTTGAGGCGCGGGTGGTCGGATAACGACGCCAGGCGCGGGTCACCCTGCGGGGGACCTTCGTGCCTGGATCTTTGCCGATGTTATGGATTCCAAAAGATTCCGGAAACTGGCGTTGTGCGAACGCTCGCTACCAGGGAGGGGACGAGACTGGCGCAGTCGCGAACGCACCGGAATCTGCCCTGCGGCGTAAGCGTCGTTGCCGTCGATCAGGGTAGCCGTGTAATTTGCCGCGCACCATGACTGTGCGCGGCTGAATCGGACAATTCTCGCGGCGAAAACGCATAATTTGTATGAAGAAATAAATGATGCCGCCGATAACCGAGTCAGGTACTGCGCTGTTCGCGTGCCCGGGCGTCAGGGCCAGACATCCATCGCACCATGAAACCTGACTTGCGCGTGCTCGTTTAATCGATACAGGGTTGCCGGACTTTTCGGGATTGGTACTGCGTCGAACTGGGCACGAACCCGCTTATCCGTCTCGGTATCGGCATCTGGATGATGCGTAGCGTCACCCGGCAACTGGGTACCGAGCCTGCGACCGCCGCCGCCGTGGCCAGAAGCGTGGCCACACCCTGCCTGAACGCCAGCTGGTTGCCCTGGAGACACTTGAGGGGACCATACGGCCTCGCGTTACGCGGGACGGCGATTCGCACCTTCGTAACCTCGCTCGGCTGCACTGAAACGTTGATACCGTGGCGCGTGAGTGGGCGGTGTGATGCCTGAGCCGTCGCGATCAGCTCCGGCCTGCATCTGCCCGAAGCTGCCCGAAGCTGCCTGCGGGCACTGCATGCATTCGACGTGTGAGGCGTGTGCGCTGTCACAACAGCTGCGTCACCAGACTGACCGACTGCCAAAGAACATTTCTGCGCCGCGGGGATTCCCGAAGTCCAGAATCACACTGCGTCCTGGGATCCGGCATTTCAACAGTTTCGCGTCGGCGAGCGGGCGAATGACTCGTCGCTAACCTACGCGGACGTTTCGACGGGCGCGCGACAGGCCAAAGCCCGGCACGTGCGCGTGCGTTTTGCGGAACGGGGAAGAAGAACTCACTGCATGTTGTGAAACCGGTGTGGACCGACCATACTTCCCTGTAGCGGAATGCTGGAGTCGTATATTTTAAGGCCTGTCCCGTAGGCAGGACTCCCAAAGTCGACGCTGTTATCCGACGCGCCGTTGCGCGACTTGCGCTGCCCGTCGTGTCCTGCTCCGCGGGTGGAACTGCGGTCGCAGGCCGGCAGCCTGGCGCGCTTCGCTCTAGTGGGAACACGCGGTTGAGCCGGCCCGAACCGCAATGCTGATCCAGTATTGAACGATTATCTCCAGCATCGTTGCGCGACGCACCACGGCATCTACACTGCGCCGGACATCTTCGCGCTTCGAAGGGATGCATCCCTCCGTTCCGGACCGTGGACGCGCCGACCACGTTGGCGTGCCGCTTTGTCACCCAGGCTGCGGCGCCGCGCTGCGTGTGCCGGTCCTTGACGGAGACGGTCATGCAAGGGCCATCGGATAGCTGGCGCCGGGCAATGCAGCGCGTCACTTGCGCGGCGTCTTTTTTCTGCAGGCCTCGATCGTCAGGGCATTGAAAATTGTCAAACAATTGACCGGGATTCCAGCCTGACCATCTCGTGGACGGCGATTCGCTAGCGCTCACGTCAGTCGCGGGATGAATGGACAGCGCAATACGGAGCGGATGGTGCAGGACACGACTCTTCGGGAACGCGAACCTGCACGAATGGGCCTGTACGGCCAGCTCGCGCGGCTGGAGCGCCGCTTCGCAGTAACCGTAAGCCGCAGGAGGGCAGCGATGACGACGTTGATACGTAGATACTTCGTGTGCGTCAACGGACACGACGGCGAAGAGGTGGCGTGCGATGACGATGAACCGTACTCTTCTCAGTGGGACTCGATTCGCACGACCGGACTGGTGAACAACGGCAGGGACTCGCACGGATACGCCTCTTATACATGCAAGACGTGCGGCGAGCTCATGTCGGAAACCGGCAAAAGGTGATTGATAGAAAGCCAGAATCGTGGCTCGACGTTCTGCATGGACGTGCGCGATCGACTGCCGCAACCGGAATTTGAAAAACGTAAGTTTGCGTCATTCTCTTCATCAATCGGCTAACAGGCTTCGAAGTCCTGCATCTGGTGAGACCCGATGCCCGCGCACAGGCATCGGGTGGCCCTCGGCGTGCTAAAGCACGCGGACGGGGCCACAGACGTTGGCCCAGCGATGCGCCTGAACATGAATTCGAGACGTCGGCGATTCGTCAGCCGGTGCGGGGTGAGAAGTCCGACAATGAGGTCGCGGACCGGGCATGGCCCCAACATATCCTAACCGATGCGCCCGGTACCGCCGGGTAACCTTGCACCGTTCGCCTGGGGTATCGGGCATGCTAGGGGTTGGTGGCCTGAGGGATTCCAAGTTGATTGCAGTAATTCTCATAAAATTACTGCAATCATGAACTCGCCTTTTGCAGTAAAATACAAAAAATTACTGCAATTCTCTGGCATGCACGGATTTCCTCTTTACCAGCGACACGATCAGGCATTTTGCTCCCAGTACGCGAACGTCGAGCAGGCGGCCGCCAGCCAGGGGCGGGTTCTCGTGGGTGCGCCGGGCACGATCACCGAGCACCATCGCGGAAACGCTGTCTACTACTATCGGCAGTTCATGAACGCGGAGGGCAAGCGGCAGCAGGCGAGTCTTGGCGGACCCAAGGGCGATCCGGCGGCCGAGGAGCGCGTCGCTGCGGTGATGGCACAGATCGAGCAGTCCAAAGACCTCATCAGCCGCATCCGGGAGCTCGCGAAGCTCGGCTTCCAGATTGCCGACAACAAGACCTACGCGACCATGGCGGTCCTCCACAATTACGGACTTTTCGAGGCCGGCGCGGTGCTCGTGGGCTCTCACGCGTACGCGGTTCTTCTCAACAGCCTTGGCATCAAGGCGCTTGCCTACGAGACCGAGGACATCGATATCGCGCGCGCCCGCCAGCTCGCGCTACAGGGTGTGCCGTCAGGTGGCCTGCTCGAAATCCTGAAAGAAACCGGAATCGACTTCGTGCCGGTGCCGGGGTTCAACAGGGGCGATCCGTCCACGTCGTTCAAGCAGGCGGGTCGGACGCGTTTTCACGTCGATCTGCTTGTGCCTTCGAAGGGCAACACATTTCCGACCGTCGCTGTTCCAGAGCTCGGCGCGCATGCGAGCGGCATGCCTTATCTCGCCTACCTGCTCGGCCAGTCCCACATGGGCACGCTGCTTTCAAGGCACGGCGCGGTGCCGGTTCGTGTGCCGGACCCCGCACGCTTCGCGATCCACAAGATCCTCGTTTCACGCTTGCGCACCAACATGCTGGTCAAGTCGCAGAAAGATATCCAGCAGGCGTGCGTGACGCTCGCGATGCTCGGCGAGCACAGAAGCGGCGATATCGAGCTCGCCTGCTCGAATCTCCCGAGGTCTGCGCGCCCAATGGTTCGCCGTGCGCTGCCCGATATACGCACCATGCTCGAGGCTCACGAGGGAGCGCTATTCGAATTTGAGGAAAGCATTGCCGCCTGACAGGCCATGTCGTGCTCCGACTGGCCCGGAATGCGTATGATCAACCACCCGTGCTGTATGCCATCCCGTCACCGCGCGTTCCGTGTGTGGATGCCGTCGTTCCGGTTGTTCGCGCATCCCACAGGCACTGTCCTTCACGACAATGGCGTCGCGTCGGATCCTTAGCCAGCTACCGTGCACCGAATATGAGTACGGGCTGGACTACGGACGCGTTCAATAGATTACGCAAAACAGTCTGGGCGGCCGTTGAAATTGCAATCATTCGAGCTGTAATGTCGACTCTGGTGAAACTTCATCTTTGGTCACTGAGCGTCGTCACATCATATCAATTCGTATAGCGAATTAATTGTGCGACAGTCGGCGAGGAATGCCAGATAGTCCAGTCATTCGCTGGATGGCTGACACACGATTGGCGTGCTGCCCGACTCAAGGATGTGAATACGGATTCTTAAGCGGTGACGGGTGGATTGGATGGTGCCGATGGTGCTGCCGGTGCTTCGACTTCGATTTCGCCTTTGGTTGGGACTCTAACGTCGGCTTCGTGTGCGGATGAGGCTCACCCTGGGACAGCGGCTCTGTAGTCTGGGCTGCGGGCAATGGCGGAGGAGAAGTGGTACGTCCAAGTTGCGGCGAGTCCTGGCCTTCGCCGAAGTGAAACGTCTGCGAGGCTTGCGCGTAAGCGGTGGTGGACAGCGGCACTGCCATCAGTAACAGGAATTTCGAAAGCTTCATGCGTGTTCCCTTTGGGCGGACGCTTCAGGATAACGCAATGCGCAGCCTTTGCCGCCTTGTCCTGTTCATTGCTCGCGTGGCCGACAAGGTGTGCGAGGTGTTCACAACTGCGTAATGCGCCGCTTCAAGGGTCCGTTGTGTCGGCCGATCCTCGTGAAAAGCGCTGGAACGAACTGGCCACGCGTCAGTCCATCCCTGCAAAAGAGTGTGAACGTTCGTCATGGAACGGCCGCCGAATATTGCCCGTGATTTGCGAATTCGCGGACACAGGCCCAAGGCCAGACTCGTCGCTCGGTCATCCCGATTCGGATCAATGCCGTGACAAAGTCACTATCATGACCGCAAGGAGTCCACATGGGGGAAGTCCGTGGCAACGTACAAGGAACTGAAAGCACAACTTGACGAACTCAAGAGTCAGGCGGCCGCTATGCGGCAGCAGGAGTTCGACACGGTGCTTGCCGATATACGTGCAAAGGTTGTGGAGTTCGGATATACCGAGCGGGATATCTTCGGGAGCCGACGCGGCAGACCAAGGGTCGCGCACGTTCCACTGACTGCGAAATATCGCGATCCTGCTACCTGGTCCGGGCCGGGACGCGCGCCAAACTAATGGAATGGGCGCCCCCACCCGAAACGGCATCGGTGTGCCAAAGTGGAAGTGTCGAAGCTACCACTTAATCGAGGAGGGCGCCCAACATGAAGATTACGACGATTGGCATTGATTTGGCAAAAACCGTTTTTGCAATTCATGGCGTGAATGAGCACGGTCGAGCCGTGCTGAAGAAAGTGCTAAAGAGCGTGATCAGATGGCGGCGTTCTTTGCCAACCTGCCGGCGTGTCTTATAGGAATGGAGGCATGTGGTAGCGCCCATTACTGGGCTAGAAAGCTGCAGGGCATGGGACATACTGTGCGCCTGATGGCGCCGCAGTTCGTGAAGCCGTATGTGAAGGTAAACAAAAATGATGCCGCGGATGCCGAGGCTATCTGCGAGGCCGTCGCGCGGCCGAACATGCGCTTCGTCCCGATCAAGAACGTTGAGCAGCAGTCGGTGCTGTCGCTGCATCGCGTCCGTCAAGGTTTCGTTCGGGCGCGCACCGCACAAGCTAACCAGATACGCGGTCTGCTAAGTGAGTTTGGGCTTGTTATCCCACAAGGAATCACACACCTCGCCGGGCAGTACCCGGCTTGCTCGAAGACGCGACCAACGAATTGACAGGATCCTTTCGGCAGCTGATTGAGCGTCTCCTGGAACACGTGAAGGAACTCGACCGCCAGGTCCGTGAGCTGGAAGCGCAAATCCGGGTGATGCACCGCGAAAACGAAGTCAGCTGCAGGCTCGCGCGCGTGCCGGGCATTGGTCCGATTACTGCGAGCGCGCTAGTGGCCTCTATCGGTGATGCCAAGAGCTTCGCAAACGGGCGCCAGCTTGCTGCATGGCTGGGTCTGGTGCCCAGACAGAACTCCAGTGGCGGCAAGAATGTGCTGCTGGGCATAAGCAAGCGAGGCGACACCTATTTGCGGACGCTGTTGATACATGGAGCGCGTTCAGTCATCTACGCGGCCAATCGGAAAGAAGATAAGGAGAGCTGGTTGCATAACTTGCTGCAGCGGCGCAACGCGAATGTTACCGCGGTAGCACTCGCAAACAAGAACGTGCGCGTCGTGTGGGCACTATTGACTCATGCACGCGAGTTCCGAAGTGACTACATGGCGAGCGCGAGTGCGGCATAAACTTCGATGCACCTATAAATTGTAACGAACAGCAGGAGACTTCAGCCGATTGCACAGGCAATCAAGATGTGATGGCGAGATAGGTAAGACCGTGGTCAAGAAAATCTGATTGATCCAGTGTGCGCGAGAGCACGCCAAACTGATGAGACCTTGACCAGCAAATTCCATCAGGGACCGCCGGCGAGTGCCGTGCGAAGTCCGAATGCATGGCTGCAATCTTGACCTATAACCTGTCACAAACTGAGCGCTTGGCAAACTGGGGGCGTCCATGCATGGATCAAGGACGCGAAGAATCGCGACCGGTTCCTGATTTACAAATAGATCACCTCGGCGGGCATCGATAACAATCGCATGCCCGCGGCCAATACTTGAATAAAAGCCATTCCTGTTTGCGGGCTCACCCGCCACGATTCGGAAAGATATGAGACGCATATTCGAGTTGCTCGGTGCAGGAATTTAGTCTCATTGATGTCAGTGGGAGCAAAGCGCCCTGGCATGTCCGTATGGCGCTTCCCCGCGTCCCGTGCGCCTGATCAAGTGTGACGGACAGGGCCGCGTCGCTTCATCCCCATGGCAGACCCTTGCACGCAGCGCAGCCATTCGTTATTATTTTTATAACGAATGGAGATCAGCATCGCTACGCTGCACCCGGGCCTTCCGGAATTGAATCTGCCTTCGCGTCAGGGTGGCAGTCCGTCAGTCAGTTCATGGCTGCTGTCCTACCCGATGTTTCGCGACGCCCTGCAACGCGAGGAAACGGATTTTGTCGCACTGCCGTCGTACGTCAGGCTTCCCGTTCTGAGAAGGATGACGGAGCCGACGGATGCGTCGTCTGCCCGGTGGGCAGATCTGGGTGGGGTGCGGGCCTCCTATATCGAGCTCTGTACATCCTGTGTTGCGGACGTCGTGCGGGATCACCTGTTGGCCGGTGCAAACAAACCGGAGACTGCCAGTGAAGCCGCGGACGAACTTGCAACGCTCTGTTCGATATTTCCTGCGGCCCGGGTGCCTCTTGTGGCGAGACCTCCGTGCCTGCTCAGTCCCGGCGTGGGCTTTTTCCTCGAGGGTTGGGCGCGCTTTCTCGCGTACTGGTCCCGCAACGACAGGACGATCCCGTTGCTTGCCGTCGACTGGCAGGCCCTGTATGGGCGCCTGACTGACGATCTGCCCAGCGGCGTCAAAGCCGCGGCGAAAATCCGGCCATTGCTTTTCTGCATCGCGTGACGCAACGTAACTACGTCTGGTCCGCGGCGGTGGGCGCTCCTGCAGGCACTACATCGGGTCTGGATGTTCTGGAACCTGCTTTTGTCGAAAACAGATGCACCTGCTGGCGGCTCACCGCAGCCTCGAGACGGTAGCGGGGCCCTTTTTGTGACAGGCGCAAAAATACCGAACTGAGCTTCCCCTGGGTGTTGTATTAAGCCACTGCCAGGTTGCCTTGGCCTCGCAAACCCGGTATGTTTACTGTTCCAAAAGTTATGACGGTTTGTGAAAACCCGAGCTTTTGGCGTGTGTTTGCGAACCCACTGCCCGATATGGTCCGTGGGTTCTTTTTTGGTTACTTCGGATCGCGAACGATTTCTGTGCGATTGGGAAGGCCGCTCGCAATCACGCAGCACGGCTGAACGGGGACAACTGCCTTGATTAGCCGATCCGGGCAGAACGCCCTCTATTGGCGGGCTCGGGATCGCGGGGTATGCCGCCGGCTCAGGTGCCCTTCGCTGCCTTCGAGAGCGCTTCGGCGAGCTTGTCGAAGTAGCGCAGCGCGGCAGGCGTGAGTTCGATCTGCTTGCGCCGGGTGTCCTCGGTGTCGGAGAGGGTGAGCCATCCTTTCTCGCGCATGGACGCGATGCGACCGTGAAGTGTCGCAGGAGAGCCCAGTTCACCGTGTCCAATCATGTCCCGGACCGACAACCGGTCCTTGTTCTGTGACGCGCGAGCCACGAACTCGAGAATCTTCTCTTCAAGCGGATCAAGCGCTGGCAGCGTGGGCAAGCCACGAATGGCTTCAGTCAGTTGCAGGAAACGAAGATAGATGTCTGCAGGTCGTTTCATTGCTTTCGCCCATACGCGATGGGTGCGCACGCCGCGAAGGCGCGGGTCAGCTATGATTGGGGAAGGAAAAGCGAATGGAACAATTATACCGTCGTGGGAAGCTTGCGCTTACATTTCTGGTCCATAGCTGGCGGCTGGCCGCACTGTCGCGAAACAGGCGGGCAGCGATGACGCCAGTGACCAGTCCGGGCATCACGAGATCGCTCAGGCATCG